>JAQUXG010000005.1 GCA_028692515.1 Kiritimatiellales bacterium
GCTACCGGCTTCCAGCCCGTGATGGTAGCGCGCGCCGAAACCGCAGATTTCCTCAACCACTTGCTGCTGCTGATTTACTTTAATGGGATAAACGCCGCGATAGACTCCGTTGTAATTATATTCGGCAATCGCTTTGGCAAAACTTTCGTGAAGCCGCTTGATGCGCGCATCGAGAATATCGCTGAGACGCACCAGCACCGGCAGATCAAAGCCGCGCTCCTGAATGCCCTTCGCCACATCCATCAGACTGACGGATGCACCGCTGGGTCCGTCCGGATGAACCGCCACCTCGCCTTTTTCCGAGATGCTGAAATAACCTGCCCCCCAGTTTTCGACGCCATAAAGCTCCGTAGACTGTGCTGCCGACCATTTTCCGTTTTCCACCGTTTGACTTCTCCCGTTGGTTAAAAAGTGGGCACGGTTTTACGTCCTGTGCCCCCCGTTGGAAAGCGCAATTTTCCAAACATTGGAAAAATTATCCCTGAATTTTCCAAGGATTGGAAAACTCAGGCGAGCACGCGGGCCAGCACTTCGGCAATTGCCTCTTTTTTTATCGGTTTGGTGATGTATTCATCCATCCCGGCGGAGATGCACTTTTCGCGGTCGCCGGTCATGGCGTGGGCGGTCATGGCGACGATGGGAACTCCGGCGGCCGGGCCGGACAGTTTGCGGATTTCGCCAGCGGCCGTGTAGCCGTCCATCACCGGCATCTGACAGTCGAGCAGAACCACGTCAAAAGGCTCTGCCCGTTGCTTTTCCACAGCAAGCTGGCCGTTTTCGACCACCGTAACGTCCAGTCCAAGACTGGATAGAATTTTACGGGCAACCAGCTGGTTGACCGCGTTGTCTTCGGCCAGCAGAACACGGGCGCTGAACGTTTTTGGCACAGCGGACGACGCTGGCGCCACATCACACTCGCTCGAAATCGGCAATGTGATTACAAAATAGAACGTGGTTCCGGCTTCCGGCTCGCTATGCAACCCGATCCGCCCGCCCATCATTTCGACCAGCTGCTTCGAGATCGAAAGACCCAGCCCGGTTCCCCCGAATTTACGGGTGGTCGAAAGATCGGCCTGCGTGAATTTTTCAAAAATCAACTGCTGCTGTTCCGGCAGAATGCCGACTCCGGTATCGCGAACACTGACGCGCAAGGTCACTTCCGTCGCCGACTGTCCGGTTGTTTTAATATCCACAAAAATCCCGCCCTGCCGGGTAAATTTAATGGCATTCCCCACGAGATTGGTCAGCACCTGCCGGATGCGAACTTCATCACCGACCAGACAGGACGGCACATCTGACGGGTAACGGAATTCCAGCTTCAGATTCTTGGAGAGCGCATCGGGCATGAAAATTTCATGTACGGTTTCAAAAACCCCCTGCAGATAGAACGGCCGTTTTTCCATTTCGAGCCGGCCGGCCTCGATTTTTGAAAAGTCAAGAATGTCATTTAATATGGTAAGCAGCGACTGTGCGGAATGCTGAATGGTCTCAGCCGCCCGTTTCTGTTCCGGAGCCAACTCGGTTTCCATCAGAATATCACTCATGCCAATTACACCGTTCATCGGTGTGCGCAGCTCATGGCTCATATTGGCTAGAAAATCGCTCTTGGCGCGGTTGGCCACTTCAGCGGCCTCTTTGGCCTCCATCAGCGCGCGCGTGCGCTCTTCGACACGCTGCTCCAACCGGGATCTTGAACGGTCCAGATCTCCAATCAGCTTGTTCAGCGACTGCCGCATCGCATCCATCTGCTGCGCCAGCACACCGATTTCGTTCAACCGGCTGACCGGAACCTCCTCGCTCAGGTTCCCCTGTGAAATCTCCTCGGCTGCAGCGGAAAGCTCCTGAACCGGCATAAAGATCAGTCGGTGAGTCAAAAGAAAAGCGGCAATGGACAGACTGACAACAACCAGAATCGTAATGACGATAATAACGATCACCTGCTGGCCCAGCTCATCCCACACATTCCGGTTGGACGCCACCAAGCGGACTTCCGCCTGCCGGCCGTCTTCAAGAGGAATCATCTTGGTGCCCTGCATATAGCGGCTTTCCGCTACCTGTTCGCGATGAACCACCCAGCCAAAACCCTGAACAACCTTATTGATCTGCAACTCAGGTTTTTCAGGATCACCGAGCGTCACGCCGGCAAACACAATGTCACGGTCATTTAAAAGAGATTCGAGAAAATGGCTGATCGCCGCCTCATCCCGCTCCGCAACGGAATCTTCCAGAGCAATTTTCGTCAGCGAAAGCTTCTGCTCCATATTGCGCTGAATTTCATCTTCAACCGCAGTTTTCTGCTGGGCGATCAGCACCCCGGCGATCGTAAACAGCACAACGCTCACCACAATGGTCAGCACCGCCGGAAACACAAAGGACAGGCTCCGGAAAAAAGATGTCATGCGCAATTTCATACTTCGTGGGCAGAGAATAGCCATCCGGTGTCTAAAAAACAACTGACTTGCCCCTTTTTCTATTGTCCGCCGCCCTCACCGTGCTACATTGTGCGCCTTTCAAAACGGAGATCCCATATGGCAGCAAAAAAAAGCGCATACGCACAGGCAGGCGTCGATATCGACGTCATGATGAACTCTCTTCAGAACATTAAAAAAGACGTCAAATCCACCGCCACCCAAGGCGTCGTCAGCGAGATCGGCTCCTTCGGCGGCCTCTTCCGCTCCCCCGGCAAAGACTTCCTGCTCGTCGCCAGTGCCGACGGCGTCGGCACCAAGCTCAAAGTCGCTCACATGGCGAAAAAGCACAAAACCGTCGGACAGGACCTCGTCAACCACTGCGTCAACGACATCCTCGTGCAGGGTGCCACCCCGCTCTTCTTCCTCGACTATCTCGGCACCGCTGCCCTCTCCGGAAAAATCTTCGAAGACGTCATCTCCGGCTTCTGCAAAGCCTGCCGCGAAAACGGCTGCGCGCTGCTCGGCGGCGAAACCGCTGAAATGCCCGGCCTCTACCCGCCCGGCGAATACGACCTCGTCGGAACCATCATCGGACAGGTCGAAAAGAAAAAAGTCATCACCGGAAAAACCATCCGCAAAGGCGACGTCATCCTCGGCCTGCCCTCCAGCGGACTCCAAACCAACGGCTACTCGCTCGCCCGCAAAGTCATCTTCGAAAAAGCCGGAAAAAAACTGAGCGACCTCGTCCCCGGCACCAAACTCACCTTCGAAAAAGCCCTGCTCGCCGTCCACCAGAGCTACCTCAACCCCGTCGTCGCTCTCATGAAAAAAGTACAGGTACACGGTATGGCGCACATCACCGGCGGCGGACTCGTCGACAACGTCCCGCGCGTTCTGCCAAAAACCGTTGATGCCGTCTTCGACCGCTCGACCTGGAAAACGCCCGCCATTTACCAGTTTATCGAAAAAGAAGGCGACATCGACCACGAAGAAATGTACCGCGTCTTCAACATGGGCATCGGCATGGTCGTCATCGTCCGCGCCGCCGACGCCGAAAAAGCCATCGCCACGCTCAAAGCCGCCAAACAGAAAGCCATCGTCGTCGGCCGCATTGAAAAAGGCACAGGTAAATCGGTTTTGATTAATTAATCAGACCTTCCGGCCACCAAAAGCCCCGTTTTTCCAACCTTTGGAAAACGGGGCTTCTTTTTGAGGCTGCCAGCCTCTGGCCAGCGGCAGGATGCCGCTTCCACACTGCGGCTCCGTCGGAGACGTCGCCCTACCCGAAAATCACATCCCACTTAGGCAGGGCGAACTCTCCGAGTAAGCCGAATTGACGATTAACCGCCCGCCACATAAACTCCAACCCGAAGTTACGGCCGTCGTTCATTAAATGTTGGATATGGATAAATAAATGAAAGCCACAGAATACTCTTATGCTTTTGAAGCTTCATCGAATGTAATTGCCGAAGCAATTGATGCCATTGTTTTAAAAGACAACAAGATAACCTGTAGCTGGTCTGGTAACAGAAAGAAAGTGGCAATCCTAATTGATCGTTCTGTTTGGTACATGAAGAATTTTAGAGGCAAATCCGTCGTGCTTGAATTAGGAGAGAACGGAGTAGTCGATGGCGAATGTGCAGATGTATCTCTTTTCTCGATATCACGGCAGTCTGACATCGATACACTTCATAACTTGTTTAACAGCATCCGAGATAATTTAAATGAAACCCAACGGGCTTGAGCCTTACGGCTGACGCCGACGTTCATCAGTAAACGTTCGCCGCATTACTTCCCGGCGGAGGGAATGAGACAGAGGACGGCCTGAGTGGCGGCGGATTTTTCGGCTTCGCGTCGGCTGGAGCCTTCTCCGCGATAGGCGTAGGTTGAGACGGTGACTTCGACCAGATAATGACGGGCGTGATCCGGCCCGCTCTCTTCCAGCACTGTGTAATCCGGAACCCCAAAGCCTTTTTTCTGGGCATATTCCTGAAGCATCCCTTTCGGGTTTTCAAGCGTCGGCTCGGCTTTTTCCAAACATTGGAAAATATTGCGCTCAAAAAATTTCCGAGCGGCTTTGAGTCCGCCGTCCAGCCAGACCGCGCCAAGCAGCGCCTCAAGCGCGTCTTCGAGATTTGAATCGCGATCCGCGCCGCCGCTGGCGGCCTCGCCTTTGCCGAGCCGCAGGTGTTCGCCCAGTCCGAGTTCACGTGCCGCAGAGGTCAGCGCCGTGCCCGAGGTGATGGAGCTTTTCAGTCGGGTCAACTCGCCTTCGTTGGCCTGCTGATTTTTTTCGGTCAGCACGTCGGCGGCCAGCAGGCCGAGCACCGCGTCGCCAAGAAACTCGAGCCGCTGGTTGTCCAGCTCTGTCGCTGCGTTTTCGTAGCGGAACGACGGATGCGTCAGCGCGTTTTCCAGCAACGCCTTGTCTCGAAAGCGATACTGGATCCGTTTTTCCAGACTCTGGAACTTTTTCATTAAAGGATTTCCAAACATTTGAAAAGTGAACCAGAATTTTGGAACAAAGGAAACTGCAACGCGGGATTTTATGAATTTACAGAGCAACGGTAAAAGTTTATGAATCAGACCGTTAGCGAAAGGAAGTGTTCATGAAAAAGCTGTGTTTTACCCTGACCCTGATCGTACTGGCCGCCGTGATCAGCGGATGTACCCATCCGATGACCGTCACTAATCTTAACAACTATCACAACAAGACCATCGTTCAGCTCGATGAACGTCTGCGCATCGGCGTCCGCGCCAACGCCGCCGACCTCAACGGCCACCGCTTTATTCACGCCGTCGGCCGCGATCTGCTCAAATACAATGCGCAGTGCACCACCGCCGTGGATGACAACGAATTTATCGACGTGATCGCCAACATTTCGCTGGTCTCCAAGCAGCGCGGATCGGGATGGAACTTCTGGTGCGACTTCCCCGGCTTCCTGATCTGGTTCCCGGCTTGGCACGGCTACAACTACGACTTCATGTATGACATCGACGTGACGCTCAATGATGCCAAAACCGGCAAGCTGATCAACAGCATGTTTATTCCGGTTCGCCTTGATATCAAACATGCCGACATCAGCCGCACCTGGGTGGATGGCGTGGCGTGGCCGACTCTCGGGGTGAGCGCCCTGTTCGGTGGTCTGCACAACATGATGTATGATCCAACCGTCACGCCGATCGTCGCGCAGGAAGTTGATCCGGTTCTGGCCGACTACGTCGCCCAGCAGATTGCCCTCAATCTGCACTACTACAAATCGGCACCGCAGGACCGTCTGGAAAAACTCAAAATGCTTCTGGATGAAAAACTCATCACGCCCGAAGAGTATGAGATGAAGCGCAAAGCCGTCGTTGAAGACCTCTAAATTCTCTTGGCATCACACAAAAAGCGCTCCGATCTTCGGGGCGCTTTTTTTTGACCTCTGGAATTCCTCACCCATTACCCTCCTGTTTTACAATATGCGCATATGCGCATATTGTAAAACCGCATCATCACGAGGCTTCGAAATAAAACCGAAATGAATCAGGCGCGGGGATGAAACTGGCGATGGACGCCTTTGAGACGGTCGGGGTCGACGTGCGTATATATCTGGGTTGTAGCAATGTCGGCATGGCCAAGCATTTCCTGAATGATGCGCAGCGGCGCGCCGTTGGCCAGCAGGTGGCTGGCGAAGGAATGGCGAAGTGTGTGCGGATAGATCGTTTTGGTAATCCCGGCCGCGCGAGCGCATTTTTTGATCATGTCCCAGATGGTTTTGCGCGACATGGGCTGATGGCGGTTGCTTAGAAAAACCGTCTGTTCCTGCGGGCCGGGCGAGAACTGCGGACGCACGGTCTGAATATACTGTTTCACCCGCTCAATCGCATCTTTGCCAACCGGCACGACGCGCTCTTTGCGCCCTTTGCCGATGCACCGCAAAAAATGTTCATCAAAATGCAGATCACTGAGCTGCAGATGGGTCAGCTCAGAAACGCGCAGGCCGGAAGCATAGAATAGTTCAATGACCGCGCGGTTGCGGATGCCAAGCGGCGTTTTGAGATCCGGCGCGGCGAGCAGACGATCAATCTCTTTTGGCGTCAGTACGCTCGGAAGCATCTTCCAGACTTTGGGTGATTCCATCGTCTCGGCGACGTTGATGCTGAGAAGCCCTTCCTGCGCGAGATAGCGAAAGAAAACTTTAAGCGAAACGAGGTGGCGCGATAGCGAGTTGGACGCCAGGCCGCGCGCCTTTTCCGCCATCAGGTGTTCAAGAATCTGTTTGCGTGTAACCGCATTGATGGAGCGAACGCCCTGCTCCGTCAGCCAGTCGAGAAAACGCCCGATGTCGTCGGCATAGGCTGCGCGTGTGTTCGGGCTCAATCCCAGCTCAAGGGAAATGTAGTCCAAAAATTGTTCGAGAAGTGCCCTCATGGAGGAAAAATACGAAATCCGAAGTACGAAACACGAAACAAATCCGAAAGCTTAAATTCGAATTTTCCAAGGTTTGAAAATTGTTTCGTGCTTCGATATTCGAGTTTCGAATTTAAAGGGCGGAGCCCGTCAGTCGTTCGTAGGCTTCGAGATACTTGGCCTGAGACTTTTTAATGATCTCTTCGGGCAGCGAGGGCGCAGGCGGGGTTTTGTCCCAATCGAGCGTTTCGAGATAGTCGCGGACAAACTGCTTGTCGTAGGACATCGGCGAAGAACCGACTTTATAGGTGTCGGCGGGCCAGAAACGCGAGCTGTCGGGCGTAAGCACTTCGTCGATCAGAATGATTTCCCCGTCGAGTTCGCCGAATTCAAATTTGGTGTCGGCGATGATAATCCCTTTGGTCAGCGCATATTCCGCGGCCTGCTTGTAGAGCGCAATGCTGATGGCTTTGAGCTCTTCGGCTTTCTCCGTACCGACAATTTCTTTGGCTTTTTCAAAGGAGATATTTTCGTCGTGAAGCCCCTGCTCGGCTTTGGTGGACGGCGTGAAGATCGGCTCGTCGAGTTTACCGGCCATCTGATAGCCGGCACGAAGCGGCATGCCGCCGATGGTGCCGCTCTGCTGGTATTCTTTCCAGCCGGAGCCGATGAGGTAGCCGCGCACAATGCACTCGACGGGAAAGACGGTGGTTTTTTTGACGAGCATGGAACGGCCTTCGAGCTGGTCGGCGTGCTGATTGAACGGCGCAGGAAAATCGCTGACGTCTGTGCTGATCATGTGGTTTTTGACGATGTTGCCGGTGCGCCCGAACCAGAATTTTGAAATTTTGTTAAGCACCTCGCCTTTTTTCGGAATGCCGTTCGGCATAACGCAGTCGAAGGCGGAAATGCGGTCGCTAGCCACAAACAGCAGCTTGTCGCCCGCGTCAAAAATTTCGCGGACTTTGCCGCTGCGCGACGGGACCCCGGGGATCTGGATTTTCGTTAAAGCCTGATTCATATGCGGACTCCTTTAGCGGGTTAAGAAACAAAGGGGGAAAGTTCACGAAGACGTTTTACAATTTTGGGCAGTTCGGTCAACACCGCATCCACATCTTCTTCCGTGTTATAGGTACTGAGGCTGAGGCGGATGGAGCCGTGAACCGAAACGCCCGCCACATTCATGGCGCGTAGCACGTGCGACGGTTCCAGCGAGCCGGAGGCGCAGGCTGAGCCGGTCGAGGCGCAGATGCCGTGATCATCGAGCATCAACAGGATGGCTTCGCCTTCAATAAAATCAAAGCTGATATTGGTGGTATTCGGCAGGCGGCAGGCTGGATCGCCGTTTACACGGGCACCTGGGCACGTTGCCAAAAGCCCTTGCTCCAACCGGTTGCGCATGGCTTTGACACGGGTATTTTCCTCACTGAGGTGTTTCGCCGCCAGATCACAGGCAACGCCGAGTCCCACGATGTACGGAACGTTTTCCGTGCCCGCGCGCCGCCCGCGCTCCTGATGCCCGCCGAGTACCAGCGGCTTCACCTTGGTTCCGCGCCGGATATAAATCGCCCCGATACCTTTGGGTGCATGCAGCTTGTGACCGGAAAGCGAAAGCATATCGATTGGCAACTCACTGACTTTCATCGGGATTTTACCGACCGCCTGTACGCCGTCAGTATGAAAAATTCCGCCCGCCTCATGAACCATTTCACCGATCAGGCCGACTGGAAAAATCACGCCGGTTTCATTATTGGCCCACATCAGCGAAGTCAGGCTCCGACCGGCGCGCAACTCGCGTTGCAAAACATCGAGTTCTAAGCGGCCCTTTTCATCCACGTCGAGCTTGGTCAGGCGAAAGCCGCGGTCTTCGAGGTAATGACACGGACCGGAAACCGCCGCATGCTCTACTTTCGAGGTGATAATATGCGGCGCCTTATCCATCGCTTCCGCACCGCCGCGAATGGCGAGGTTATTGCTTTCTGAGCCGCAACTGGTGAAGGTGATTTCCTGCGGATCTTCCGCGCCGATCAGCGCGGCGACCTGCTCGCGAGCGGCTTCAACATATTTTTTAACCTGTCCACCGAAGGTGTGCATGCTGGAGGGATTGCCCCACAGATCCGTTAAAAACGGCAGAATGGCTTCACGCACTTCATCCGCAATTTTTGTGGTGGCATTGTTATCGAGATAGACCGTTCGCATCACTTGACCTCCTCGACATGAATATCTTCAGAAACATTTTCTTTCAGCCGGGCCTCGACCACATCTTTCAGGGTAATTTCTGAAATAATACAACCGGAGCAAGCTCCACGGAAACGCACTTTGACGATATCGCCGTTTACATCAATCAGTTCCAGATCACCGCCGTCCTGACGAAGAGCCGGGCGGATTTCGCGGTCGATCACATCTTCGATTAAATGAATTTTCTGTAAGGTCGTCATCGGCGCTTTTTCGGGTACCGCCGGTGCGTCCATTTCGGAGTGAACCCTCAACATGATTTTTTCGATATCCGGCAGGCAATTGCCGCAACCGCCGCCCGCTTTACATGTGTTGGTCAGCTCTTCCAGCGTTTGAATATTGTTTTCCCGAACGGCTTTTTCGATCTCTTTATCGGTCACACCGAAACAGTGACAAACCACATCACCCTCAAGTTCCTTATCCCACCGTTTGCCCGTGCGATAGTTATAGATCGCGGCTTCGAGCGCCTCGCGTCCCATCACGGAACAGTGCACCTTTTGCTTAGGAAGCCCGCCGAGATATTCAGCAATATCCTTGTTCGTGATCTTTTCTGCTTCTTCAAGCGTCTTGCCGAGTATCATTTCGGTCAGCGCCGAAGAGGATGCAATCGCACTGGCGCACCCGAAGGTCTGAAATTTGGCTTCCTTAATGCGCCCCTCGTCATCGAGCTTAAACATCAGCTTGAGCGCATCACCGCAAGCCAGCGAACCGACTTCACCGGTGCCGTCCGGATTTTCAATCTTTCCGACATTGCGCGGATTCTTAAAATGATCGTTTACCTTGTCTGTGTAGTCCCACATAAAAACTCCCTTGGAATAATGGATAAAAGGAATGCCGGATTATTGGAGGTTTAAATTCCCGAGTCAACAAATCATCTTTTCTATATTTTCAACATCCGCTCAATTGAACCGACTGCTCTGCCGGCAATTTCCCCGGGAACCGTCACGCGATATTTCATGTCCTGAAGAGACCAGAGCACCTTTTCGAGCGTGATCTTCTTCATATTCGGGCAGACCGCCCGATCCGGATTGACTGGATAGAACGTTTTGCCCGGATTTTCGTTGCGCAGGCGGTAATTAATGCCCAGCTCGGTCGCAATAATAAACTCCTGATGATCCGATTGTTGAGCGAAGCGGCACATCTGCCCGGTCGAGAGCAATTCGTCGGCCAGGTCGCGCACCGGCTTGCTACACTCCGGATGAGCCAGCACCAGCGCGCCGGGATGCTCTTCCTTCAGCTCTAATACATCGGTGTCACGGATGCGCTCATGCGTCGGACAAAACCCGTTATAGAGAACAAACTCTTTGCCCAGCTGTTCGGCCACAAATGAGCCAAGGTTACGATCGGGCACAAAAATAATTTTTGAATCACCCAGCGATTTACACACGGCTACCGCATTGGACGAAGTGCAGCAGATATCGCTCTCCGCCTTCACCTCGACCGGACTGTTCACATAACAGACCACCTTCGCGCCGGGATACTCCGCCTTGAGCTGACGAACTTTCTCCGCAGTCACCATATCGGCCATTGGACAGCCCGCATCCGGATCGGGGATCAGAATGGTTTTTTCCGGAGAAAGAATCGCGGCGGTTTCGGCCATAAAATGGACGCCGCAGAAGACCACCACTTCGTTGAGAAGTGTCGCGGCCTTACGGCTCAGCTCCAGCGAATCGCCCGTAAAATCGGCAATCGCCTGTACCTCATCCAGCTGATAGTTGTGGGCAATGATCACCGCGCCGCGCGTCTCTTTCAGCTCCAGAATCTGCTTTTTAATCGATTTCATTGAGGGAGAGTTTACCCACGAATCGACACGAATAAACACTATTTTCCAATGGTTGGAAAAAATTGAATGATCCGGCCTCCTGATCTTCCAATCCTTGAAAAAATCAGGCAGTCAGGATGAGATACGCCATATAAGCGATATACCCGCTGAGGAGCAGTGCCCCTTCCCTTCGCGAAATACGTTTACCAGTAAAGAAAATCGGCAGGCAGATCACGGCCGTAAGAATCATCACCGGCAGATCTGCATGCAAGGTTTGAGGCGAAACCGGAATTCCGTTCGGCGAAAGCATTCCGGCCAGACCCATAACTGCCAGCAAATTGAATAGACAGCTGCCGACCACATTACCAACGGCAATGTCGCGCTCGCCACGGATGGAGGCCACCACAGAAGTCGCCAGTTCCGGAAGAGAGGTTCCGGCGGCGACAATCGTCAGGCCGATGATCAACTCGCTGACGCCCAGCTTCTGGGCAATCATAACCGCCCCGTCCACCAACCAGTTTGAACCCAGCACCAGCAGGCCCAGACCGGCCAAAAGCAACGCGGCATCTTTGAGCAGAACTTTTACCAAGAGAGGCTCTTTTTCTCCGTATTTTTTTTCGTATTCCGCCCGAACTGCTTTGTTTTCGCGGCGGCTCTGACGGATCAAAAATATTGTGTAGGCGATAATTCCGGCAAAAAGAATCAATCCCTCCGGCCGACCGATTATTCCATTCAGAGCGAACAGATAAACCAGAACCGACGCGCCGATCATCAGCGGAACATCCAGCCGGATCAGTTGCATCGAGACCGTTAACGGCGCGACCAGAGACGAGAGTCCAAGAATCAGCAGAATATTAAAAATATTACTACCGATCACATTGCCCAGCGCGATGCTGGTTTGACCGCTCAGCGAAGAAATTGCAGTGACCGCCATTTCGGGAGCACTGGTTCCGAAGGCCACCACCGTCAACCCGATCACCAGCGGGGAGATACCGAATGCGGCGGCCAGCTTCGAGGCCCCGCGAACCAGCGCCTCCGCGCCAAACACCAGCAAGATAAATCCGGCGACGATCAGTACTGGAGCGGAATGGATCAAATCAGTCATTGGTGGTACATCATCCTTTAAAAACACGTTTTTTCAACCGCAGCACAAAACCCCGGCCAAAATTCAGTGAAAAACTCATCCGGTGCTGCGTGCGGTCAGGACAAGATAAGCTATATAAGCGATGTATCCAGCCAGAAATAACAGACCCTCCCGACGCGAAATGCGGCTGCCGGTAAAAAAAACCGGCAGACAGGCCGCCGCCGAAAGAATCATTACCGGAATGTCGAAATGCAAAGCCTGTAAAGAAACGGTAACCCCGGCTGGAGAGATGAGGCCGGTCAGTCCCAGCACTGCTAAAATATTAAAAATATTACTCCCGACCACATTACCAACGGCAATATCGCGCTCTCCGCGAATCGAGGCGACAACGGAGGTAGCCAGTTCCGGCAGTGAGGTTCCAGCTGCAACAATAGTCAGGCCAATCACCAGATCGCTGACACCCAGCTTCTGTGCAATGGACACCGCACCATCCACCAGCCATTTTGAGCCGAGAACCAGCAGACCCAGTCCAGCCAGAATCAGAAGCACATCCACGAGCAGAGCGGTCAACGAGTAAGCCTTTTCCTCTCCGTACTCCTGCGCATATTCGGCCAGTACCTCTTTGTTTTCACGGCGGCTCTGGAAAATCAGAAAAACTGTATAAGCAATAATTCCGGCAAACAGCAGTCCTCCTTCCAGCCGGCCGACGGTTCCGTCCAGACAAAACAGGAAGGTCAGTATGGAAACCGCGATCATCAGGGGCACATCTATCTTGATCAGCTTCTGCGCAACAACCAGCGGCGCAATCAGAGCCGACAGTCCAAGAATGAAAAGGACATTGAAAATATTACTGCCAACCACATTGCCCAGCGCGATGTTGGTCTGACCCGCCATCCCGGACATCGTACTGACCGCCATTTCAGGCGCACTGGTACCGAAGGCGACAACCGTCAACCCGATCACCAGCGGAGAAATTCCGAACACAGCAGCCAGTTTTGATGCGCCGCGCACCAGCGCCTCGGCACCGAACAGCAACAGAGTGAACCCGGCGATCAACAGCACCGGAGCAGAATGGAATAAATCAGTCATTGGTGCGCATCATCCTGTAAACGTAGCTGTTTTCAATATTTTTCCAACCAAACAGAGACCCTCGATCTGCGTCAAAGGTTTTTGTACGAAAAATCATTGCTCCGTAAAAATGCGCCCACAACCCCCAGTCTGGGTAATTTTGTTACCATTAAGCAGGGAACAAATTTGACGAAGTATTTTTTTAAATCTAGTGCTTCATAAACTTAAATTATTTGGATAAACCACGAAATACACGAAAGACACGAAACCGTGCGGATGAGGATGTTAACCACGAAATACACAGAAAAAGAAAACCCTACATTTCGTGTGGTTCGTGTGGTTCGTGTATTTCGTGGTTTCAAAAATACTCATTAAGTTAATTTCGTATAATTGGCGACTGAGCTTGTCGCCGGAAACTATTGAGCGGGGCGGATATCGCGGATGTTGAGCTGAATGTTTGTGCGGCCGTTCCAGGTGTTTTCCTGAAGTGTGAAGGCGACATCAATCGGGCCGGAAGGAAGTTTTTCGGCTAGATTAAAGCCGATGGCCTCTCGGCTGACTTTTCCGTCGGAAAGCGTCAGCTTGCGATGTTTTTCTTTGAGGATGCGACTGTCGATGGCTTTGATCCCGCAAACGGCCCAGATCGGCTCTGGATTGTCCTGACCAAATGGGCCCGTGCGTTTCAGTCCGTCCATCAGTGCATCATCGGCTTCGCCGAGAGTCACCGCCCGGTCAATTTCCAGAACCGGAACCAGATCCGCGTCTTTAATCTGCGCAGCAACCGCTTCGTTAAAGCGGACTTTGAAAGCGTCCAGATTCTGTTCTTCGATTTCAAGTCCGGCGGCCATGGCGTGTCCACCGAACTGCTTGAGCAGGTTAGTGCAGGAGCCTAAACCTTCGAGTAAGTTATAGCCGTCGATACTGCGGCAGGATCCGCGGCCGGAAGCGCCGTCCATACCGATCACCGCGACCGGGCGGCTGTAGCGATGAACCAGCCGCGAGGCGACGATACCGATCACGCCGGTATGCCAGCCCTCGCGGGCGATGACGAGACCGAAGTGTTTTTCTGCATCAAAATAGGAATCGATCTCATCGATCGCTTCGCGAACCATATCTTTTTCAATGGCCTGGCGTTCGCGGTTGGCCGTGTCGAGCAGTTGCGCCAGTTCGTCGGCGCGCGCGGGCAGATCGGTGAGCAGCAGTTCCAGCGCGGCATCGGGACGCCCCACCCGCCCGGCGGCATTAATACGCGGGCCGAAGGAAAAACCGGCATGCCAGGTTTCGACCGACCCGGTAATTCCGGTCAGTTTTTTAAGCGCATTCCAGCCCGCCCAGCAGGAGTTTTCCAAGGCTTGGAAACCGGCGCGCACCAATACGCGGTTTTCGCCGAGCAGCGGCACCATATCGGTAACCGTAGCAACCGCGACAAAATCGAGAACCTTTTTCAGGTCAATCGTCGCAGAAATCAGACATCCATTATCGCGTCCGGTTTTAATCAGCGCATGACAAAGCTTAAACGCAACGCCCGCGCCGGCGAGAATGCGCGCCGGATGATTTGCGACGCACTTCGGGTTCACCACCGCAACTGCGCTCGCGATCTGTACACCGGGTTCGTGATGATCGGTAATGACCACATCCACTCCGGCAGCGGCAGCCTTTTCAACGGCCTCGACGGAACTGGTGCCGCAGTCGACGGTGATGATTAAAGACGGTTTGTGTTCCGCGATGCAGGCGGTCAGCGCGTCGGGCGAAAGACCGTAGCCGTCGTCGAAGCGGCTGGGAATAACCGCAGAGACATTTCCGCCGAGTTCGCGCAGAACACGCACCATGAGCGCGGTGCTGCAAACGCCGTCCACATCGTAGTCGCCGAAGACCGTGATTTTTTCTCCGTCGGTCAGCGCGCGGCGAACGCGCGCGGCGGCTTTGTCCATATCGGGCATTTCAAAGGGGTCGCTGAGCGTGGAGAGCGCCGGATTAATGAACCGTTCCGCCTCTTCGACGGTTTTGCATCCGCGCTGAGTCAGCAGTGCGGCAAGCGGAGCGGGCATTTTTTCCAAGGTTTGGAAAAAACGCTCTGCCAGTGCTTCATCGCACGGTTTAAATTTCCAATGTTTGGACATTTCAAAAAAAACAGCGCCCCGAAGTTTCGGGACGCTGTTCGCTATTACCCGTTATCGATTAGATTTTCTTTTCTTTGTGCCAGAGCAGGACAACCGGTGTGGCGACAAAGATCGATGAGTAGGTTCCGACGACGATCCCGATAAAGAGCGCCAGCGCGAAGTCGTTGATGGCCCCGCCACCAAAAACCAGCAGCATGACGACTGTCAAAAGTGTCGTGAGCGAAGTCAGCACCGTACGCGAGAGCGTCTGGTTGATACTCAGGTTGGCGATTTCTCGGTACGAGGTCTTGCCGCCGTGCATCAGCTTGATGTCTTCGCGGATCCGGTCGAACACCACAATGGTGTCGTTGACGGAGTACCCGACAATGGTCAGCAGTGCGGCAATAATTGGCAGACTGAGCTGACGTCCACACAGACAATAGATACCGACAGTGATCAGCACGTCGTGGAAAATCGCCACAATGGCACCGACTGCGAAGGCGAACTCGAAACGGAAGGAGATGTAAATGATGATGCCGAGCATGGCCAACGCCAGCGACATGATTCCTTTCTTCTTCAACTCCGAACCGATCTGCGGGCCGACGGTATCGTTGGAAATATCATGATAGCCCTGCGCCGCAAAGGCGGTGTTGATGCTCTCCAGAGCGGCGTTGCTATTTTCGTACGCCACTTTGATTTCCAGTGTTTCTTTGGCGACATCAGCGGCCACACCCAGCTCTTTGTGATACTGAACGTCGGCATCTTTAACCCCGGCCTGATCCAGAACGGCGCGAACCGCGTCTTCCGACTGCTTCTGGTCAAAAGCGAAGCTGATGGACGAACCCCCGGTGAAGTCCACGCCGAAGTTCTTTTCGCCGTTGTTAATGAAGAAGATCCAGGTCACAACAATCACCGAGACAGACAGAATGGCCGCAAATTTCCGCTTACCGAGGAAGTCGAATTTGCTGTTGCGGAAGATGGTGAACATTTTGAGCGTTGCGAGCTTGGTCTTCGCCGCCAGCGTATCAAGCATCAGACGGGTGAAGACCAGCGCCATCAGCATGCTGACCATAATACCGGCGCTCAGGGTAATGGCAAAGCCGCGAATCGGACCGGAGCCCTGCCAAAAGAGGATAACCGCCGTCAGCAACGTGGTGAGATTGGAGTCGAAGATGGTACTGAAGGCTTTCCCGTACCCCGCCGTGATGGACGCGCCGAGGCTCTTCCCCGTGCGCAACTCTTCACGGATACGCTCAAAAATCAGCACGTTGGCATCAACGGCCATGCCGAGCGTCAAGACAATGCCCGCAATTCCAGGCATGGTCAGCACGGGCAGGTCCATCGACCCCTTGACCACCGCCGCG
>JAQUXG010000220.1 GCA_028692515.1 Kiritimatiellales bacterium
AGAACCTGACGGACGTCGACGACAAAACGATCCGCGGCTCGCGCGAAACCGGCCTGCCCCTGCGCGACTATACGCAGAAATATAAAGACGCCTTTTTCGAAGACCTCAAGACACTCAACATTGAGCCCGCCGAATTCTATCCCGCCGCGACCGACTGCATCCCTGAAATGATCGCCATCATCGAAAAACTGTTCGACAAAGGGCTGGCTTATAAGTCCGACGACGGTTCCGTCTATTTCCCGATCGACAAGTTTCCGGAGTATGGAAAGCTCGCCCACCTTGACCGCGAAGGGATGCGCTCCGGCGCGCGCGTTGCACAGGATGAATACGACAAGGAAAACGCCGCCGATTTCGCTCTTTGGAAAGGCTACGACGAGGCCGACGGTGACGTCGTCTGGGATTCGCCGTGGGGCAAAGGACGTCCCGGCTGGCACATCGAATGTTCCGCTATGAGCATGAAATATCTCGGCGAAACCTTCGATCTGCACACCGGCGGCGTGGACAATATTTTCCCGCATCACGAAGACGAAATCGCCCAGAGCGAAGGGGCCAACGGTTGCATGTATTCCAAATACTGGATGCACTGCGCCCACCTGCAAGTCGACGGCAAAAAAATGTCCAAGTCGGCGGGCAACTTCTACACGCTGCGCGAAATTCTCGAAAAGGGCTTCACCGGCCGGGAAATCCGCTACGAGCTCATCGGCACGCACTACCGCCAGAGTCTCAACTTTACGTTCAGTTCACTGAACGCCAACCGCGCCGCCCTCGCCCGCCTTGACGAATTCTACGCCAAGGTCAGGGAAGAAACTGGAAACTTGAAACTGGAAACTGGAAATTCGAGTTTCGAAGCAGAGCTGCCTGAATGGGCGATTACGTTACAGAAGCGGTTCGAAGAAGCGCTCGACGACGACCTCAACATTGCCGGCGCGCTCGGCGCGCTGTTCGACGGCGTCCACGAAGGCAATAAAGCGTTCCCGATGGATTCAAAAACCGCACTCGCCGTTTCCAATCTTTGGAAAAAACTAGATAGCGTCCTCGGCTTTCTCGAGCCGCCCGCCGCCGAAGCGCCGGCCGAAATCGTCGAAATGGCCAACGCCCGCGTCGCCGCCAAAAAGAACAAGGACTTCGCCGAAGCCGACCGCCTGCGCGACGCCATCGCCGCCGCCGGCTGGATCGTCCAAGACACCCCCACCGGCCCGAAACTGAAGAAAACATAAGAATTTAACCACGGAATACACCGAATACACAGAAGAACTCCATTTCCGTGTTTTCGGTGTATTCCGTGGTTTAAATCTCTTTCCCGTATTGAGCGGGATCTTCGGCGACGGCGAGATGCTGGCGGGTTATGCGGTCGCCGATCCCCATGAGAAGCCCTTCGACACAGATGTCTTCGTCGAGATTGTCCCAGTGGATGCCGATGCCGCCGCCGCTCAGGGTGTAGTTTTTTAAATCGCTGATAGCCGCATGGAGCAACCGCGGAAAATAAGCGAGAGGAACGCTGAGTTTGCGCCCGTCTTTCAGCTCGACGGTCATATCGTTTTCGTCGAACAGAACCCGTTCGGCTCTCGGTTCAGAAGTTGTAAACCCTGTCGGCATGGGAGAATTATTGCCGAATCGCCGAATGTGTCAACGGGTTCCATTATTTTTTAACCACGGAATACACCGAAAACACGGAAATAGGAGATGTCCTTCAGTGTATTCCGTGGTTCGCCTTACAAATCAGGAACCGTCTCGGGAATGAGCTGACCGGTCGGGCTGATTTTAAAGACGTAGATGAGGCCGGGTTTCAGCTTTTTATAAACTGCGTTGCCGTAGATGGCTTTGATGCCGTGCTGCTGCAATGCTTCGGGATCGTTGGCCAGATCCCAGATGGCATTCCAAAACATCGCACGGTCTTTCATCCGCAGGCGGGAAAGCAGCCCGGCGTAACGTGCCGGTTCCGCGCCCTGCTCTTCAATCGGAAAGCCGTCGGCGGGTGACTGGGTTTCGCCGTAAACACGCCGCCAGAGATAGAGCGAGCGCTCTTTGCCGTCGATGACCGCCTGACTGGAAAAGGTGACGATAAGGGCGTCGAAGTGAATGATGTCGCCTTCGATTTCGTATTCTTTCTCCAAAACCGTTTGGAGCGGGTTGCCGCGCGCGGTTTCGACGAAGCGGACGGTTGAGTAGAGTTTTCCGTCGATCGTTTTCTGACGGACGACTTTGGCGTAGCCGATCTGATCTTCCTGAGTCAGCGTGACGATAGCCTGCTTGAGCTGTTTGTTTTCGCCGAGCAGGTCGTGGACGGTCTTCGTTCCGTAAAAGAGCGCTCCGGCCACAAAAATGAAGGCGATCAGCGCCAGCAGTCCGAATATGGTTCTGATCAGTTTTTTCATGGAGCGAATCCTACTCCTTTTTCCAACCATTGGAAGTAGCGGAGTTGCGTTTCGATACGGTACAACTTCCTGACTTGTCGAACGGTTTTATCACGGCTACCCTCTGCGTCCATGTCTCCGAAAAAACAAAAACCCGTCGTTTATGTGATCGCCGGACCAAACGGTGCGGGCAAAACGACGTTCGCCATGGATTACCTGCTGAATGAGGTTCATTGCGAAGAGTTCGTTAATGCCGACATGATCGCACGCGGACTGTCGCCCTTTAACGAGGAGTCGGTCGCCACTCCTGCCGGACGTCTTTTTCTGGAGAGAATCCACCTGCTTGCTGAACAGAAAAAAGATTTTGCCTTCGAAACGACCTTATCAGGAAAAGGTCATGTGAAGTTTCTGCGAGACCTTCAGAAAGCAGGCTACGAAACACAACTCTATTTCTTCTGGATCCCCACCGCCGCCTTCGCTCAGAAACGGGTCATCTCCCGCGTTCGGAAAGGCGGCCACAACATTCCGGCTGACGTGATCAAGCGCCGCTTCAAAAAAGGGGTCGCCAATCTGTTTTCTATCTACCGTCCGTTGTGCACCCGCATCTTTATCTTCGATAATTCATCGACAACCCCCGAACTGGTTGCGGTACTATACGGCAATGAAATCGAGATCCTTGCTCCGGCCATATGGGAGAAAATCCGAGGAATGACGCAATGACAGCTGGTATGAAAAAGTCACTTGAGATCGCGCGTAAAGCAGGCCGGTCGATGCAACGGGCCGTGAATCACGTTGTTAAAGAACATGAAAAGACCGGAGAGCCGCTGGTTGTATACAAAACCGGACGGGCCAGCTCCAAAGACCCGCAACACGCCTTGGCAGTCCATGAGGATACAGTTCAATACAAGACGAAGAAAAAAAAGTAATGCTCGGAAAATTTATCACACTGGAAGGGCCGGAAGGCTCTGGAAAATCGACGCAGGCCAAGATGATCATCCGCCGGTTGGCGGAGCGCGGCATTGAGGCGATTACTACCCGCGAGCCGGGCGGCACGGCACTGGGCGAGGAAATCCGCAATATTCTTCAGCACAATCAGGCGGGCGAAGCGCCGTGCGAGCGGGCCGAACTGCTT
>JAQUXG010000221.1 GCA_028692515.1 Kiritimatiellales bacterium
TTCCAGACGGAAAAATTCCTGAAGGAAAACGGCGACAAGATTTCAGCCGAAAACAAATCCGCAGTCGAAGCCGCGATTGAGCCGGTGAAGGAAGCGCTCAAGAGCGACAACGACGAGCAGATCAAATCCACGCTGGAAAAACTGAACGAAGTCATGCAGGCCGCCGCCACGGAAATGTATTCCAAGGCACAGTCTGAAGCACAGGCGCAGCCGCCGGCGGACGACGACGAACAGCCGAAAAAAGAAAAACAGGCGGACGGCGATGTGGTCGACGCTGACTACACAATGGAAGACGATAAGAAATAATTTAGTTATCGGTTATCAGTTCGACGTGAACGGATAAAAGTCTGCTCAACGCGAAACGGATAACCCTTAACCGCTAACCGATAACCACAACAGGAGGAAGTGCATCCATGAACATTAAACCGTTAGGTGACCGCGTATTGGTCGAACCGATCAAAGAAGCAGAAATGAAAAAAGGCGGCATCATTATTCCTGACAGCGCTAAAGAGCGTCCGCAGGAAGGCAAAGTGATTGCTCTGGGAACCGGCAAGCTGGACGACAACGGCAAGGTCATTCCCTTCAACGTGAAAAAAGGCGACACCGTACTCATGCCGAAATACGGCGGAACGGAAGTCAAAATGGGCGGCAAAGAATACCAGATCATGCGCGAAGAAGACATTCTCGCTGTGATTGGTTAAAAATTCGAAAACCGAAACTCGAAATTCGAAACTCGAAATTCGAAACAAATTAAACATTCCAATGATTGGAAAATTATTTCGTGCTTCGAAATTAGAAATTCGGATTTATCGACGAAAAGGAGATTAAGATTATGGCTAAACAGATGAAGTTTGATGTAGATGCGCGCGACGCGATGCTCAAGGGCGTCGAAAAGCTCAGCCGCGCGGTTAAAGTGACCCTCGGCCCGAAAGGCCGCAACGTGGTTCTCGACAAAAAGTACGGTTCCCCGATCGTCACCAAAGACGGCGTATCCGTCGCGAAGGAAATCGAACTGGAAGATCCCTTTGAAAACATGGGCGCCCAGATGGTTCGTGAAGTGGCCAGCAAAACCAGCGACATCGCCGGGGACGGCACCACGACAGCCACCGTTCTGGCAGAAGCGATCTATCGCGAAGGTCTCAAGAACGTTACTGCCGGCGCCAACCCGATGAGCCTGAAGCGCGGTATCGATAAAGCAACGGAAACGCTGGTCGAAGCGCTCGCCAAAATGAGCAAAAAGACCAAGTCCACCGAAGAACTTGCTCAGGTCGGAACTATTTCCGCCAACGGCGACACCGAAATCGGCAAGATGATTGCAATGGCGATGGCCAAAGTCGGCGAAGACGGCCCGATCACCCTCGAAGAATCCAAATCGATGGAAACCAGCCTCGAAGTGAAAGAAGGCATGCTCTTCGATAAAGGCTACCTCTCCCCGTACTTCGTGACCAATGCAGAGTCGATGGAAGTCGAACTGGAAGATCCCTACATTCTGTTGTTCGAGAAAAAAGTTTCGAACCTGCAGGATCTTCTTCCGCTTCTTCAGGGCGTGGCCAAGAGCAGCAAGCCGCTCCTGATCATCGCAGAAGATGTCGAAGGCGAAGCGCTGGCGACATTGGTTGTCAACAAACTGCGCGGCACTCTGAACGTCTGTGCCGTTAAGGCACCGGGCTTCGGTGATCGCCGTAAAGCGATGATGGAAGATATCGCCGTCCTGACGGCTGGCAAATTCATCACCGAAGATCTTGGTATCAAGCTCGAAAGCGTAACGCTTACTGACCTCGGCCGCGCCAAACGCGTGACCATCAGCAAAGACGAAACTGTCATCATCGACGGTGCCGGAAAGAAAGTGGACATTAATGCCCGCGTGGATCAGATCAAACGTCAGATCGAAGACACCACGTCGGACTACGACCGCGAAAAACTGCAGGAACGTCAGGCCAAGCTTTCGGGCGGTGTCGCCGTGATCAATATCGGCGCAGCAACCGAATCCGAAATGAAGGAAAAGAAAGCCCGCGTTGAAGATGCACTGCATGCAACCCGCGCAGCAGCCAAAGAAGGCATTGTGCCGGGCGGCGGCGTGGCTCTCATCCGCGCGCAGAAATCCCTGGAAAAGCTGACCCTGACCGGCGACGAAGCCGTCGGTGTCGAAATTGTCCGCAAAGCCTGCGAAGCTCCGCTCCGCCAGCTGGTCGACAACGCCGGCATCGAAGGAGCCATCGTGGTTCAGGACGTTAAGAAAGCCAAAGGCAACAACGGCTACAACGTCGCCACCGGCGAATATGTGGACATGATCGCCGCCGGCATCATCGACCCGACCAAGGTGACCCGCTCTGCCCTGCAGAACGCGGCCAGCATTGCGGGCCTGCTGCTGACGACCGAATGCATGATCACCGACCTGCCGGAAAAGAACAAACCGTCTATGCCCGATATGGGCGGCGGAATGGGTGGCATGGGCGGCATGATGTAAGTCGCTGTTCCTAACGGAACCCGAAGGCCCTGTCCGCTCTGCGGGCGGGGCTTTTTTTTAAACAGCATCTCCAAGGCGTCCGCGGACGGCTGAGACAGCCGTCCCTACCGAGGATTTTCCCAAGCAGTGCCTCGCGCTGAATTCTTATTATTTTTGCTCCACCACCACGCTTTCGCGCCAAAGTAAAATGAGAGAATTGCCATCAACAAAAAGGCGAGCACGATCAACCGGTTTTCAAAAGAGGATAGTCCGATTTTTAAGATCCAGTAGATCGCAATGCCTGTACTGATTGACCCTTGAGTCAGAATATATCCGATTGCATCGCAGGTAATGGCGCCAGAAACAACATCACGGTAAAATAGATATGGTCTGGCGATCCGCCAGCCGTAGAAGGTCAGGAATAACCCGCCCATTAAGATGTTTTCAATTTGATTCATATTCTTCAATCCCTCGCCACACGCCCATTCTATGGACTGGGGAGCTCGGTCATTTCTTGCGTTTCATGTTCCACACAATAAGAAGGCAGGCTCCGGCGATCATGCAGAGCGTTCCATCGGTAAAACGCTTGAGCAGAAAATTGAAAAGTCCCAAGGCGATTGCGATGATGGCGATGATTAAGATTTCCCGGTCCCTCTTTCGTGTTGAATTCATTTTACTACGCATGTCCCGACTCCGGTTTGCCTGCAAACCCACACAGGTTGCCCGGACTTTATAAAGTTCGAAGTGCCCCGGCAATGGAGAATGGGTTTTAGATTTTTCCAATGCCTGGAAAATCCCGGAATTCGGCTCCATCGGAGATGTCGCCCTACCCTGGCAGCCCATCTGAAAGGTAGGGCGAGCTCTCCGAGCGAGCCGTTTGACAACAAAAAACCCGCAGGCGTTTCCGTCTGCGGGTTTTTGTTAACAGCGGGTGCTGTTATTTCTGGCCGGGATGCCACTCTTCGTTGCCGGTCAGCAGACCGTCAAACGCAGAGGACAGATCGACGAGTTCTTCGCCCGGACGGAGGCCGG
>JAQUXG010000222.1 GCA_028692515.1 Kiritimatiellales bacterium
TCTGGCTGTGAGGATCGCCTTCGAGAACCGAGCGGTCCATGTAGGCGCCAGGGTCGCCTTCGTCGGCGTTGCAGAGCATGTAGCGCTGATCAGCCGGGGTCTGGCGGGTGAAGTTCCATTTCATCCAGGTCGGGAATCCCGCGCCGCCGCGGCCGCGCAGTCCGGAACCTTTCATTTCGTTGATCACATCGTCGGCACTCATGCCGTCGAGTACTTTGCCGAGCGCCTGATAAACGCCAACAGCCAGCGCTTCGTCGATACTTTCCGGATCAATTTTTCCGCAGTTGCGCAGAACAATTTTGGTCTGCTTCTTGAAGAAATCGATATCGTTGATGCAGGCGACGGCTTTTTCGCCTTTGGCATCGCGGGCCACGAGCCGTTCTATAATTTTCCCGCCGACGGCGTGCTCTTTAATGATTTCAGCCGCGTCTTCGGGTTTGACCCGCTGGTAGAAGGTCATGTCGTCCGCCATCAGCATGACGGGTCCTTCCACACAAAGACCCATGCAGCCGACGGCGGTTACATTGACTTTGCCGACCAGCTTCTGCCTGAGCACTTCGTCGCGCATGGCGGCGATCACTTTATCGGAACCGGAGGCAAGACACCCTCCGCCGGCACAGACCAGAATCTGTTTTACGCCTTTGGGCGCGGACTGTTCCTGCGGAATTCTGCGCAGCTCTTTTACGGACCGAATAACGGTTTTGACGGGCGCGATCATTGGGCGGCTCCTTCCTCTGCGGCGGCATAGGCTTTCAGCAGTTCCCCAACTTTAGAGGGTTTTACACGCTGGTGGACATCGTCGTTGACCATAAGAACAGGCGCGAGTCCGCAGGCTCCGAAGCAGCGGCCGACATCCAGTGAAAAGAGCCGGTCTTCGGTGGTTTCGCCGACATCAATGCCGAGCTGTTTTTTGAGGGCGGAAAGAACTTCCTTGCCGCCGCGCACATAACAGGCGGTGCCGAGGCAGGCGCGCACGACATATTTACCGCGCGGTACCGTGGAGAAAAACGAGTAGAAGCTGACGACGCCGGCCACCTCGCTGTACGGTTTATTAAAGGAGGTGCTGATTTTTTTTAAAACCCCCTCGGAAAGGTATCCGAAGCGTCCCTGCGCAATCTGCAGAGCGGGTATCAACCCGCCCGGCTTATCGCGATACTCCTCGAGGATCTCCTCAAGTTGCAGGGCCATCACTTCTTCGGACAGGGGCTCCGAACATGCACAACAGGTCGCGTTTTCCGCCATAATCCCTCCGTGTTTGCAAATGTGGATGCTAAAAAGCGTTCGCAGGTTACACCAAAAATCCTTACGGATAAAGCGGGATTCCGTCTAATCATGCCATTTTCAGCGAATGAAGGATTTGAGCGGCTCATTTTTCAGACAAACTGCCTCGCATAAAACAATCGGAGCCCAGCAAAGGTGAGCAAAGGCGGCAGGGCAAAGGACGATAATTTCGACACGCTTTCCATTCACAATTGCTCTAAAATTCATTCGTTTCTTACACTGGTTTTTTTTCGAAGCATCTGCCCCCGCGTATTTT
Source organism: Kiritimatiellales bacterium (assembly GCA_028692515.1). Classification (GTDB taxonomy): domain Bacteria; phylum Verrucomicrobiota; class Kiritimatiellia; order Kiritimatiellales; family Tichowtungiaceae; genus Tichowtungia. Next base: position 1,538 of record JAQUXG010000222.1, read on the forward strand.
CGACCAGTATTCATCGATATCCTCTGAGGTTTTACTGCCAGCGGTCTCCAGTACCCGCTGCTGCATATACTGAGGATGTCGTTCCCGTCCGGATCGGTCGTCGGACAAACCCCAGACTACCCGATGTTCGTTAAACATTCAGCCAGACTGGATCGTTGATGAAAAAATAAGTGGATAATTTCTTCAGGCATAATCCGTCACCGTAAATTCAAATTCCGCTTTCCTCTTTCATACTTCATCGTTCATACTTCGCTTTTTATCGCTCCGGTAGCTCAGCTGGACAGAGCAACGGTTTCCTAAACCGTAGGTCGCGGGTTCAAATCCCGCCCGGGGTACCAGTTCATCAGAACTATAAATGATGCGCTATGAAAGATGAATAAGGGCGGAAGGAGAACCCGCGGGTTCACACTGAAGGCCGCAGGCCAAGACTGTCTTCACAAATTTAAGTTTTAAAAACGGCAGGGGAATGCCCGAAGAAGACACGACCCCCGCCCTGAGACAATCCGGCTCGGATCTGCTGGGCTTCTGCGAATTCTTTGCGGTGCAATTGGTTGCGTTTTTTCTTTCAAAACAGGAACGGCTTCATCTATTCTCTTGCGCCTAAGAACAGGCAGGAAATCTATGGAATATCTATCGTTCTGGAAAATGAGACAGCCGCCGTTTGAATCGAACTCCGACGCGCAGTTTTTCTATGAAAGCGAAGCGCACGGCGAAGCACTGGCGCGTCTGCTCTATCTGGTTTCTGACCGCGGAATGGGCATGGGCGCCATGACCGGTGAAATCGGCAGCGGCAAAACTATGGTGCTGAACGTGCTGACCTCCCGTCTGCGCAAAGATCTTTATACGACGATCAAACTGCACACGGCTCACCTGCCTTTTGAGCATATTGTGGCGGAGATTAATCAGCAGTTGCGCGGTAAAGGTGACGTGGCCGTGAATGACGATAAGTATTATCTGCTGAAAGAGTTCGAGCAGCTTCTGCACAACAAGGTTGCCTCGATCGGCAAGCACCTGATTCTGATCCTGGACGAGGCGCAGTTCCTGAGCGAAGAGTGTCTGGATGAACTGAAGTGCCTGACCAACTACAATCAGCAGGAGTCGGTGCTGACGATTATTCTTTCCGGCCAGCCGGAGCTGAAAGCCAAGCTGAGTGCGCTGCCGCAGATTTATCAGCGGCTGGGAATGTTCTGTTATCTGAAGAATCTGCGCTACGAAGAAATGGCCCCCTATCTCGAACACCGCCTGAAAACCGCCGGTGCGGAAAAGACCGATATTTTCAATCCGGACAGTATTGACCCGCTCTTTTCCTTTTCCGGCGGATGCCCCCGCCAGATTAACCGCGTCTGCAAGCTGGCGGTCGATCGCGCCTGTCTGATGAAAAAAGAACAGGTTACCGCTGACATGATCCGCATGATTGTGCGGGACATTGAAAAACACTTCGGTTGATCGGAGAACCTGCCGATGAAAAAGGCGCGCATCGTCGGCCTTACTCTTCTTCTGTTGTTGCTCACCGCCTTTGCGGCGGATCGTTTTCTTTTGGGTTCACAGTATGCAAACCGCCTGCGCGCCAGCCACTGGCTCCGAACGGAGTTATGGTCGATCGGAATTGTTCGCGGCGACACCCCGTTTAAACTGACCGTGCCGGAGAAGCCGATCCTGCGCGCACGCGATATCACCGATACCGCCGCACGCTTTCTGGCAGATCCGTTTGCGGTGCAGGAAAACGGCGAGTGGTTCCTGTTTTTTGAAATCGATAGCGTTTCCACTCATCAGGGCGAAATCGGTCTGGCAACCAGCACTGACACGACGAACTGGACCTACCGACAGATCGTGCTGGATGAGCCGTTTCACCTCTCTTACCCGTATGTGTTTAAATGGAACGGCGTCTATTACATGATTCCGGAAAGCCGTGCCGCCGGTGCCATCC
>JAQUXG010000223.1 GCA_028692515.1 Kiritimatiellales bacterium
TGAAGATATTGAACTGATCGCCGACGTCTGACTTCTGCGCCCCGACCTCTGACGTTTGATCTCTGACCTCTGTATTCGCCGCGCTCCGCGCAGCTAATAAGCTCCGCCGCCGAACAAAACAACACCGACGGTGCGAGCGATAATGACAATATCCAGCCAGATTGACCAGTTGGTCACGTAAAATGTGTCCCAGCGATCCATCCCTGTCGTCCCGCTGTCACTACGCCCCGAAACCTGCCAAAGCCCGGTAATACCGGGACGAACCTGTACACGTAATCTTTGCGTGCGCGACTTCAGTTCTTCGTGATGATATTTTGGCAGAGGGCGGGGTCCTACCAGCGCCATCGTACCGGTTAAAACACACCACAGTTGCGGAAGTTCATCCAGCGAGGTTTTCCGAAGAAGCTTTCCAACCAAGGTAATCCGCGGATCTTTTTTCAGTTTATAGTGCTCTTCCCATTCGGCTTTCAGCACAGGATCCTGCGCCAGTTTTCTCAAAAGGATCCCTTCCGCATTCGGCAGCATCGTGCGCAGTTTATATGCTTTAAACGGAGCATTGTTTCTTCCGATCCGTTCCTGCGCATAAACCGGCGAGCTGAAATCCTGTAGCCACACAAGCAACATTAACAAAAGACAAAGCGGACCCCAGACCGGAAGTGTAAGCACAACCAGAGTACGCTCCAAAATAGTTTTAAAGCTTGAAGGAATCGGGTCGAGAAGGTTGCGGCGAATTTCGAGAGCCAGAATGCCCTGCAGGTCACACGGTTTCACCCAAAGGGAGGGGGCATCTTTCAGATCCGGAACCAGCAGAATGGTATTATACGTCTGGAGGGGCCCCTCCAAAAGCTCAATCAAATGATGCCGGCTCATGTCAGGCAGTGCCACGACGGCCACCGGCATCCTGCGGGTGGTATTACAAAGTCTCCCCAGAACCGGAAGCCCTCCCGCAATTTCACCCTGATTGAAATCGTCGCTTAGAACCGCTTTAGGGATGAACCCCAGCGACCGGTCTTTCCGCAACGCCTCTGAGATCGGGCCAATACTATTCCGGTCGGCATAGATAACGGTTGGAACGCCCCAGAGATTTAATCCCGCAAGCATCTTTTTCACTGCGGTGCGCCCCAAAGGAACCAATACTGCCGCCGTCAGATATGCCGTTAAGAACGAGATCCGGCTCACGCCGAGCTGGCGTTGAAACAAAACCACCATTGAGGCTCCGGCAAACAAGGTGATAAGCAGCAGTTGCGTTCTTCTCAGCTCCTCCACCGCTCCCAGCCCCCATCCCGGTACTAAATGTGTAAACCACGACCCGATCCACCAGGCTGGAATGATGAGCAGAATTGGAGCAACCTGCACGGGCACGCCATGCCAGTAATAGAGAAACCAGTCTCCGATAAATAACGCCAGCAACAACATGAGTCCATCCGTTACATGGAGAAGAAAGGTGTCCGCCATTCTGCGACGAAGAAACGGATGCGCCCGCTGGAGGCCTGCGTCAATTGTTATACCGGTTCCAAATGATTTCATAAAATCTGACCTCATGGTGAAAGTGTCTTCGTTATGTCATAAAAACCACAAAGACGCACAAGAAAAACCTAGTCGACTCTCCGTTTTCGATGCATAAACTGCCCGAAGACCAAGCAGATGAAGCGCGGATTACCGATAATATAGCGTCGCCAAAGACGCTTGGGCTCAACGCTCAAACGAAAAAGCCACTCCAACCCGCTTTTCATCATCCAACGAGGAGCCTGCAACACATGCCCGGCATGAAAATTAAAAGCTGCGCCAACGGCTAAAATCGCCGCAGCATTCAGTCGAGGACGGAACTCCGCCACCCAGTAATCCTGCTTGGGTGTCCCCAGCCCGCACCAGACAATATCCGCGCCGGACACATTAATCATCTCCTCCACCTCGTCCTTTTCGGCATCCGTCAGCGGACGGAATGGCGGCGAATACATTCCGGCAATGTGCAATCCGGGAAATTTTTCCAAGAGATTGGTTCTTAATTGGGCGAGAACCTCGTCGGTGGCACCGTAAAAGAAATGCGACACGCATGTTTTTTCAGAGATCGGAGATCGGAGATCAGGGGTCAGATAACAAAAGTCAGAGGCCTGATGTCGGAGGTCGGAACTGTTCTGATCTGATCGCTGACCTTTGACTTCTGATCTCTGATTTAATGTCGCCGTTGCTTCGCATAAGGCGAGCATTAAATCCGGCCCGTACACCCGGCTTGCGTCGCGGAACCCGTAATGATGCGCCAGCCAGACCAGCGGCATCCCGTCGGTAGTGGCCATACCCGCCTCGGTAACAATTTTTGCTAAATCCGGACGATCAAAACACTGCACCATCGTATCGGCGGTACAAATATTCACATAATGCTTCTGTCCGGTTTTCACCCAGTTCATCACCCGGTCGCGCGCGCTCTGGAGCGTCATGGCCGAAAGCGAAACCACTCCGGCGGGAAATCGAAAGAACCCCTCCGCATCGTTAAACGGTTTTACAGGGCGTTCGTGGATAAACATCGGATACTTCTTCAGATGTAAAATTTGCAAAACGGCCTCGAACATAAAGCGGGGATTGTCCGGCAGGTAGCGTTTCCAGAGGCGCGGCTGCTTGATCGCCCGGTGCAACCACTGAAACCCGGAATATTTAGCCCAGTCCGGTGCGTCTTCCTGAACGCCGGCGTTCACATCGAATGCATACCCGACAGGGCAGATGATTTTGCAGTCCAGTTTGTCACGCATCTGATCCATAAAATAGAGCTGCTTCGGCGTTGAAATTCCGATCCAGAAAATATCGGGTTTAGCCTCTGCCACCTGCGCGATTAAGTCGGCCTCCTCCTCCGGAGTCAAAGGACGAAAGGGAGGGCAATAAATACCTGCGATTTGAATGTCCGGATGTTTCCGTTCCAAATCCGCCTTCAGCTTGTCAACAATGCCGGGGGCCGCGCCATAAAAAAAATGTTTCCACCCCCTGCACTCCGAATACGCGCAGACATCACGCAGCAGATCGGGGCCATATACCCGCTCAATCTGCTGATACCCGAATAGTTTTCCCAGCCAAACCAGCGGCATGCCGTCGGGGGTATTCAGCACCGACTCATTCAGAATGCGCTGTAACTTCTGATTGCGCCGGGCCTCGACAATTCCGGCCACGCCAAGCGCGGATGTCATAACGGCTCTTCCGTTATGACATCCAGAGGTCAGAGGTCGGGAGTCGGAGATCGGGCTATTCTGATCTGATCGCTGATCTTTGATGCCTGACTTCTGGAGGGGCAACTCGTCTGAAATTATATCCTCGAATAATTTCAGGCAGTCGTCCATGCAGACCGCATCCACGCCGACTCCAAGAACGTTAAACCGGGACGAGCCCTTCGCACGATGCTCTGCCAGCCAAAGATAAAAAAGATGAACCGGAATAAAGGTTAAAAGTCCAATCAACAGCCCCACACAACTGTCAAAT
>JAQUXG010000224.1 GCA_028692515.1 Kiritimatiellales bacterium
CTGTTTCCATAAATGCAGACTGGTCGTCCGGCAGCGTGTCCGGATCGGCACCGGCGGCATCGCGGAAGAACGGGCCGCCGGTGTCTTCAAAATCATTTGTGCGCGGAACCGGACCGGTCAGCCGCAGTCTGCACGGTAGAGCGACCGGGGCCGTTACCCGAATCCAGTCTGCCTGCAGCAGGACTTCCCGGTCGGTATCCGGAATGGAGATTCTACGGCAGGGGGCGTTTTGATAGCAGGCAAATTTCGGCTCAATCACTGCGGGGTGGGCGTAGAGCGTTGGACGATTCATCATCGCCAGCGCGATGTGCAGTCCGCCGGTGTGGTCGTAATGTCCATGACTCAGCACCACGGTCTTTACATCCTCCAGCGTCAGGTTCATCTGCTGAAGATTGTGTTCAAGCACGAAGCCCTGTCCGGTATCGAACAGTATCTTTCCGCCACCGGTTTCAATCAGGAAGGCGAGTCCGTGCTCGGCCAGTACACCGAGCCTGCCCGCGCTGTTTTCAACCAATACAGTGATTTTCAGGGTGTTCATTAAAACTCTTTCTTCAGCGCGAACAGAACTTGTTCAACAGCTGTTTCAAACGCTTTCGCGGAGACCGATTCTCCATGCCGTTCCAGATAGCTGTGTCCGGCATCGCCGCAGAGTCCGACATTCGGATCAAATGGAATGCGACCGAGAAAGGCCAAGTTATATTTTTCAGCGGTTTTGAATCCGCCGTTCTGTCCAAACAGGTGAGTTGTTTCGCCGCACTTTGGGCAGACGTAACCGCTCATATTTTCCAGAATTCCAAGGATGGGAAGTTTGAGCTTGCGGCAGAACTGAATCGATTTGCGCACATCGGCGGCGGCGATTTCCTGCGGCGTGGTCACAATCACCGCGCCATCCGGTGAGCCGATTAACTGGCAGACGGAAAGCGGCTCGTCGCCGGTTCCGGGCGGGCAGTCGACGATCAGATAATCGAGTTTCCCCCAGTTCACTTCGTGCAACATTTGTTCAAGTATTTTGATTTTAAGCGGGCCGCGGATGATGACCGCCTGATCCGGATGATCCAACATAAAGCCGGACGACATGAGTTTAATTCCGTTGGCTTGAACGGGGTAAATCTGGTCGCCGAATGATTCGGCATGTGCACCGCTCAATCCGAATAGAGTTGGGACACTCGGGCCGTGCAGGTCGGCATCGAGCAACCCGACGGCAAATCCTTTGGCCGCCAGCGACATCGCTAGATTGGCGGCCACCGTGCTTTTACCGACGCCGCCTTTTCCGGAGAGGACGACAATTTTCTTTTGCACGTCTGAGAGTCCGCTTTGGGTCGGAACCGGGGGGACGGGAACTGGGCCTTCGACAGGTTTTTCTTTGCGCGAGTCACACTCTTTTTCGCAACTGGCGCACGATTCGGCCGGGCAGTTTTTCTTGCGATAATCTGAAATGGCGGCTTTGAGCGTATTCGTTGCCAGCAGAGCGCAGTGCTTTTCGGCTTCGGGGAATCCGGGCAGCAACGCGAGCACATCCTCGGGTTGTAATTCAAATGCGACGGCCTCCGGCGCGCCGGAAGCCAGTGTGCAGGCGGCGGTTCCGCAGGCGAGCGAGCTGGAGCACCCGTCGGTGGTGAAGGTGCAACGGTGAATCCTTCCGTCCTGGATGAGAATCCAGAATTCCATGGTGTCGCCGCACGGGCCGGTAATCCGGACGTTTCCGTTGGCGCCGCGAAGCGGCCCGAATACGCCGGGCAGGGTGGGTTGTGCATCTATTGTAGAGTCAGGCATAATTTCTCCCATAAGGTTTGGATCGATTGTGAGGCGGGCCCGTCATTGAGTTCCACCACGCTTTGTCCGTTGATCTGAGCCGTCGTGATGGATTTATCATACGGAATCCGCGCTAAAACGGTGGCCCCGACTGCAGTTGCGACCGCTTCAGTTTGTTCGGCCATTTCCGGATTGATATCCCATTTGTTGATACAGACGAAGGCGGGGATTTTAAAGTGGCGCGCCAGTTCAAGAACGCGCAATAGATCATGCTTTCCCGATAGTGTGGGTTCAGTGACTGCCAGTACAGCATCCGCACCGGTGATCGAAGCAATCACCGGACAGCCGGTGCCGGGCGGGCCGTCTACCAGAATCCAGTCGGCCTGAATCGCCTGAGCAAACTGCTTGGCCTGATTGCGCACGGTACTGACCAGCTTGCCGGAATTCTCCGCGCCGATTCCGAGCCGTGCATGCACCATCATTCCAAAACGGGTTTGCGATTGGAACCACTCGCCACACAACCGATCCGGAAAATCGATGGCTTTCACCGGGCAGAACGCCACGCAGATGCCGCATCCTTCGCAGGAGGTGGAATCAATCTGGAATGTTCCGGCGGACTCCTGAATGGCGTCGAAGCGGCAAAGCGTTTTACACAATCCGCAGGCGGCGCAATCCGCCGGGCGGATGACTGCTTCGTGTCCGCTGTAGAAATCGTGCCGTTTGCGAATCTGCGGATTTAAAATCAAATGCAGGTCGGCGGCATCGACATCGCAGTCGACCAGAACCGCATTTTTCGCCAGCGCGGCAAACGAAGCCGTCACGCTGGTTTTGCCCGTCCCGCCTTTTCCGCTGATGATCACCAGCTCTTTCATAGCAGGCTCCTCAACAGATCCTGTAACGGCGGTTTCAAAGAGGGTTCGGCGGACAGCAGGGATTCGCCGCGCGACGTGGCTTCGGCGATTTTTCGCGATTCGGGAATCTGCAGCAGCAGCCGGATGTTTTCTTTTTTGCAATACTCGACCACGCGGTCGTCGCCGGAATCGGCGCGATTAATGACTACGCCGAACGGAAGCTTCAGTAACCGCACCGTTTCAACCGCCAGCGTCAGATCGTGCAGGCCGAACGGCGTCGGCTCGGTAACGAGGAGGACATAGTCGGAACCTTTCACGGCGGTGATCATCGGGCAGGAGGTGCCGGGCGGGCAGTCAATTAAAACCGGCAGCTTCGGATCGGCGCTCTTTTTTACTGCGCGGATTAACGGTGGGGCCATGGCGCGGCCGATATCGAGACGGCCTTCTGTCAGACGAATCGTTCCGATTTGCCCGGTTCGGATTTTTCCGATTCCGCGCGGCTGTTCAGTGATCGCCTGTTCAGGGCAGATTCGCGCGCAGCCTCCACAACTGTGGCACAGCTCTTCAAACACCAGAACAGATTTGCCAGCTACGGCCAGCGCGTTAAATTCACAGATCGTCGCGCACTTTCCGCATCCGGTGCAGCGCGATGCATCCACGACCGGCACCGGCACCGCAATCGTTTGTTCTGAACCATTTTCCAAACTCAGGAAAATGGAGGCGTTCGGCGCTTCGACATCACAGTCGAGCAGTTGGACGGGGTCGCCCCATGCCTGCGCCAGTGCGACCGACAGCGTCGTTTTGCCGGTTCCGCCTTTTCCCGATGCAATCGCAATGT
>JAQUXG010000225.1 GCA_028692515.1 Kiritimatiellales bacterium
CACGTTCGCGTACCGACCACCAGCGGCGTCGCCGTAGAAGTCGAAGTCGCCGCCGTCACCGGCCTGCCCGAGCACATCAAGGCGTGGATCAACGGGTAACGAGAAGGCTTTAGACCTTAGGCATTAGGCTTGAGGTCTTTTTTATCCAACGAGCTGGACCCCTGCCGGGGCAACCTGCAGGACGTAGGTTGTAAATTTTCCAACCATTGGAAACTTTCCGAGACCGATGGCGCAGTCGCCGAGGCCGGAGCCGGAGATTTTCGCCGGAACTTCCAAGGCTTGGAAAATTGAAATGATTTCTGCGAGCGCGGTGTTGCAAAGGCCCATTTCTTCCATCAACTTCTGGTTCAAGATCAGATTTTTTGCCAGGACTTGCAGTCCTTGCCGCGCATCCGCTCGGCCTCTCTCGCTTCGCTCGGGTCCAAGGGTTGGAAAATCAGAAATGACCTCGCCGACGCTGGCATCCATTCGATCAAAAATCTTTTCGTAGTACTCGGGGTTCAGGGCGCGCCTCTCTTCAACCAGCCGGATGACATCGGCGGTTTTCATTTTCGAGCCGGAGTAAACGGCCGTCAGCGGAAACGAATGCCCAAGCGGAACAATTTCCAACGGTTCAGCGCGATAGGCGACGACTCCGCCAAACACGCTGGCCACGACGTCCGCACCCGAGCCGCGCCCCTGCACACGGTGAATGGTTGCGAGTGATCGTTTGAAGAGCTCCATTAAAAACGGCTCCGCCGGAGGCGTCGCCCTACCCGGTGGGGCGAACTCTCCGGGTGAGCCGGAATTCAATTGCATCAGCGCGGAGTGGGTAGCAACTGTGACGGCGGCGGATGAGCCGAAGCCGATATCGCTGGAAAATTCCGATTCGATTTTCAATTCAATCCCCTGCTCCAACGAAACCTGCTTTACGGCGTCGAGTACGAAGCGAAAGTCGGGATGATCGGTCAAATTGTCGAGTGGAGCTTCGTAGGTTCCAAGGTCTGAAAGGATCCGAAGGATCCTGTTATTAATTTTTGAGAGCGAAATGGTGATGCGTTTATCAATAGCGCAGACCAGCGCGCGGCGGCCATGCAGAACAGCATGCTCTCCGAGCAGCATTAAAGAACCCGGTGCTGATGCTTTGATTACCAATTGAGTATCCATAAAAAAACGCGCCCGGAGGTCGCGCTCCACCTTTTTGTGTTCTTTGCGTTCTTTTGTGGCAAATTCTAAACGATACGCGTTCCGAGCGGATCACCGCGGACGGGTGAAACTTTATAGCCGTATTTATCGGCCAGCGAGGACGGCATAAAGTCCGCCATGACGAGAACCACTCCGCCGCTCTGACCGCGAACCGCTCCCGCGCCGCAGATTTTAGCCGCGCCGCCAGCCATTTCCACGTCGGCAACAAACTGCTGAACTTTTTGCGGCACGACACCGATCCGGCAAAGAAGCCTGTGGTTTTCTTTCATCAGTGATCGCATGAGCGCGCTGTTGTTTTCGCGCACCGCTTTTTCGACTTCGTTGGTGACCGTTTCAAAATCATTCCAAATCATGTCGCCCTGAAACTGCTGTTTAACCTGCACAACGCACTCGCCGGTGGTGGTTTCAGGCGAACCGGTTTCCACCAAATACATTTTCATACGCGGTAGCGGAACGGAGCGGGCTTCGCCGTTTTGAAAGGCGGCGCATCCGCCGTAGAGAGAAATGTATGAATCGACACCGCTGGGATGTCCGTGCTGGAGTTTTTCAGATTCGAGGCTGAATTCGTAATACCAGTCGGGCTTAAAATCGACACGCAGATAGTGTCCGATCGCGCGCAGCTCGCTGAGCACAGAGGCTGCGGACGATCCCATGCCGCTTCCGACCGGAATGCTCGACTTCAGTTTGATGACAATGCCGCGATCCAGCTGCCGGTGCAGTCCGTCGAGGACGGTGATGAAGCCGAACTTAAAGAGGTCGACCGGCTTGTGCAGCACATCGCGAATCCCGAGTTCTCCGTTTAGAAAGAGATGATAGTTGTTCAGCGCCCGGCGTTTAAAATCCTGCAACGCCAGAATCGTGAACGATTCACGCTCGCTGACGTCCGGCAAATCAAAGGAGACCTGTCCGTCGGCAGAATCTTCGATAGTGGCAACAACGCTGCGATCAATGGCCATCGCCACGGCGGGCTTTCCGTAAACTACGGAATGCTCGCCGCTCAGAATCAGTTTGCCTGGGGAAATGGCTTTCATTGCGCAATATTAAATCAGATTCGGGCTTTTGCGTAAATGCGCTTGTGTCCCTGCATTCCGGAGAAACGGAACGGGCCGGTGCGGTACTGCGGGAAGATGTATTCGCCGCCGTCGGTCGGAATGCCGTAATGGTAAATGTCCTCGTACTGTTGGAAGGTCAATTCCGTGCGCCCGGCGAGCAGGTTCTCATGCGCCGGAGTGAGAAGCGCTGCGCGATACCCCGCCTGCACAACGCCACTGAAAAATTCACCGACACAACCGGAACCATAGCTGTAAAGCCCGATGCGTTTCCCGTTCAGATCTTCCACCGCGTTATCGAGCAATGAGCAAAGGCCTACATACAGCGAGGCGGAATAACAATTGCCCGCGCTCCGGCTGTAGATCAGCGATTCGCCGATCACCCGCTGCAACTCCTCGTCGGAAATCCCTTTCGCCAGCTTCTGGTGCGCCTTGGCGGCCATGCGGGTGAATGGAATGTGGTAGCAGAACCGGGCGAAATCCTCCAGCGAGCGGCCGCTCTCCGCAGCGTACTGCTTCCACGACTCCTGCAGCGCCTTGATATAAACCAGCGTCGAATATTTTCCGTCCACCAGCGCCTCGGAAAGATAGTTGGGACGCCAGAAATCCATCACATCATCGGCATAGAATCCGGCCTCCGGATCGATGGCCAGCACCCGCGGATCGGCGGAAACCGTAAAAGCGACCGCGCCGCAACCCTGCGTCGATTCGCCAGGGCTGCCCAGCTCATAGCGCGCGATGTCAGAAGCAATCACCAGCACCTTGCTTTTCGGCTTCATCGCGACCAGCCCCATCGCCATGCGCAAAGCGGCTGTCGCACTGTAACAGGCCTGCTTCAGCTCTACCACGCGACAGCGCGCCGGCAGCTCCAGCACACCATGCACAAACATGCCGGCCGCTTTGGACTGGTCAATCCCGCTCTCGGTGGCGAACAGCATCGCCTCAACGCCTTCCAGCGCGCCGCGCTCTTTCAGCCGAAACGCCGCGCTGGCGGCCATCGTGACAACATCTTCGTCCGGCGGCGGAATGCCCATTTTTTCCTGACCGATCCCGGTATAGAATTTTTCCGGATCAACACCGCGCGCTTCCGCCAGTGTTTTCAGATCGAGAAAATACTGCGCCGTATAAAACGAAATCTGGTCGATACCGATTTTCATGATTTAACAATCAGCTCTTGATGGCCTTTAATTTTTTCGACGCGG
>JAQUXG010000226.1 GCA_028692515.1 Kiritimatiellales bacterium
GGCATGGCGGGGTGGTGCAGGTCGTCGATACGCCAGGCGACTTCGCCTTCGAGTTTGACGGGGGTGATGCCGAGGGCCTGACAGGCCTTTTGCATATCAAATTCAACCTCTTTTCCGGATCGTTTTTCGGTGACGACGCGGACGACGGCGGGAATAATTTCGCCGGCTTTTTCGACGATGACGCGGTCGCCGACGCGGATGTCTTTGCGTTTGATTTCGTCTTCGTTGTGGAGCGTGGCGCGTTTGACGACGGTTCCGGCGAGCTGGACGGGTTCGAGTTCGGCAACGGGCGTGAGTACGCCGGTGCGGCCGATTTGGATGGTGATTTCTTTGAGTGTGGTTTCAGCCTGTTCGGGTTCGTATTTATAGGCGACAGCCCAGCGCGGGCTTTTGGCGGTGGAGCCGAGCTGTTCGTAGAGGTTGCGCTGATTGACTTTGATGACACCGCCATCCATTTCGAACGGGAAGCTGTGACGCATGTTTTGCAGAGCATCGAGCTGGGTGAGAACTTCCTGAATTTCTGCGCAGGGCCAATACTTTGGCGTAATGCGTAATCCGTACTGCGTAAGGGAAGAGAGCATTTGTTCGTGGGTTTCGAAAACGGCGGAGCATTGACCGAGTCCGTAAAAGAGAGCGTCGAGGGGGCGGGCGGCTACAATTTTCGGGTCGAGCTGTTTGAGCGATCCGGCGCAGGCGTTGCGCGGGTTGGCGAAAGGTTCGAGTCCGGCTTCCTGTCGTTCTTCGTTGAGCGCGGCAAAGCCTTTGCGCGTCATGTAAATCTCGCCGCGCACTTCGAGCACCGCGGGGGGGCTGTCGGCAAGCCGCAGAGGAATGGATTTGATGGTGCGGATATTGGCGGTGACATCGTCGCCGGTAGTACCGTCGCCGCGCGTGAGGGCGCGGACGAGCAGTCCGTTTTCGTAGCGGAGTGAAATGGCGACGCCGTCGATTTTAGGTTCGAGGACATACGAATAAGGTGTTTCGCCGAGGAGTTTTTTGACGCGGAGGTCAAACTCGAGGAGTTCTTCTTTGTTGTAGGTGTTGGCGAGGCTGATCATGGGTACGGCGTGGCGTACGTTTTTGAACTCTTTGAGGGGTTCGCCGCCGACGCGGCGGGTCGGGCTGTCGGGCGCGGCGAGTTCAGGAAACTGTTTTTCGAGGGTTTCGAGCCGCTTGAGGAGGGCATCGTAGTCGCGGTCGGAAATTTCGGGTGCGGCGTCGAGATAGTAGAGGCGGTTGTGCCGTTCAATTTCGGCACGAAGCTCTGCGGCTTCATTTTTTGCTTCGGCGCTTTTCTTTTGGTCGATCATCAGGCAGAAATTAGCACGTCTTTTATGCGATGAAAACGGTTATTCAATGATTCTGTGTGAATGGGGGATATTGCGGTATGGAAACAGTTTGCGGGAACGTTCCGGAGTTTAAATCGGGCGATGTGGTTACATTTATCGGCGATTCGATTACTCATAACGGATTCTATCACTCCAATATTTTTCTGTTTTATGCCACACGCTTTCCCGACCGGGATTTTCGCTATTACAACTGCGGGATTTCGGGCGATACCACGCAGGATGTCCTGGGCCGGTTCGACCGGGATATTGCGGTCTATAAGCCGAATGTTGCCACGATTCTGCTGGGGATGAATGACGTGGGGCGTGAGCATTACGGGCCGGATAAAACCGAACCGGAACATGCTGCGGCACGGAAAGCCGCGCTGGATGTGTACCGGGAATCCATAAGCAGGCTGGCCGATCTGCTGGCGGCTTCCGGATGCAGGATGATTTTCATTACCCCGCCGATTTATGATCAAACGGCAAAGTTTGATGCGGACAACCGGTTTGGCACGAACGATGCGCTGATGCATTGTGTTGAGTTTGTTTTCAGGCTGGCTGAAAAACACAATGCTTCGGTGGTCGATTTCTATTCGATCACAAACCAGGTGAATCATGCCGTTCAGAAAAAGGATCCGTTTGCGACGGTGATCGGAGCAGATCGAACGCATCCGGGTGAGCCGGGGCATCTGCTGATGACGTATGAATTTTTGCGGGCGCAGAACATGCCGGAATATGTCTCTTCAATCACACTGGATGCAGCGGGCGGGTGCTTTTCGGGATTAATCAATTGCCGGATTGAAGGGGAGGCATCTGTTACGCCGGATGCAGTGACATTCGACTGTCTGGAGACCTCGCTTCCGTTTCCGGTTTCCGAGCTGCAGAAACCGGCTCTGGACTGGATCCCGTTTCAGCAGGAACTGAACCGGCAGGTACTGACGGTGAAAAACCTGCGCACCGGCTTTTATACGTTACGGATTGATGGCTCATCGGTCGGCACCTATACCGCCGCAGAGTTTACGCAGGGGATCAATCTGGCTGAAAATCCGGCTACGCCGCAGTATATCCAGGCGCTGGCAGTGAAGGCGGTAAATGATGAGCGTCTGAATGTTGCCCGGAGCATCCGGGCTGTATCGGAGATCAATTACCGGTTTTTGGTCGCATGGAATCCGATTCCTGACGAGGAAGAGCCCCTTCGGCAGGCTCTTCAGGAGGTTCTTGATAGGCAGAAAGGTCAGCCCTGGCATGCGTATATGACACAGCATGTGGAAAAATACATGGCGATTCGTCATTCCGGTGACGATTTGCACGGCCGGATGGAAGAGCTGGTTGTCAAGATGCACAGAGTGAATAAACCCTGCGTGCATCGATGGGAAATCGTTTCGGCCGGAGTGTGATCCGTCGATTTCCGGTTTTTTCTAATACATCTGTTCCGCCGATCCTGCTATTCTCCGGCCTATGAAGATCCGGTTTTGGAAGATGCACGGTGCACGGAACGATTTCGTCTTGATTGACGACCGCTCCGGAAAGTTTCCCGCGAAGGATCGGAATTTTACGGCTTATCTGGCCGCGCGCCATTCCGGAATCGGCGCGGAGGGAATAATTCTGCTCCAGAAATCCAAAACGGCGGGGTTTCTAATGCGGTTTTTTAATCCGGACGGCGGCGAAGCGTCGATGTGCGGAAACGGAGCCCGCTGTGCCGCTCGGCTGGCGTTCGAGCTGGGGATTACCGGAAAGAAGATGACGATTGAAACGGCGGCCGGGCAGATCGAGGCGCAGGTGATGCAGAAAGGGGTGCGCCTCTGGATGACGCCGCCGTCGGACTGGTTGTTGAACGGTTCTCTGGATATCGCCGGACGGCATTTGACCTATGGCTTTGTGAATACCGGCGTTCCTCACGTGGTGATGCGTACCGGAGAACTGCGCGATGTAGATGTGCAGGAAATCGGTTCGCTGGTACGCCGTCATCGTCAGTTTGCGCCTGAAGGTACGAATGTGAATTTTATGGAGATTTCGCCGAATGGGGATTTGACTGTGCGCACCTATGAGCGCGGCGTGGAGGCGGAAACCTTGGCCTGCGGAACCGGCGTGACCG
>JAQUXG010000006.1 GCA_028692515.1 Kiritimatiellales bacterium
GGTAGCCGCCCCAGCCGGCAGGGCGCGGAACCGGGCCGTCGCCGAAGCGCTCGCGCAGTTCGTCGAGTGTGACGGGCTGCTCAATGATGCTGCTTTGCGGCGAAGCCCAGGCGCTTAGCTGGCTTTCGCGAGGGCGGTTTGCGAAATAGGCGTCGGATTCTTCCGGGCTGATTTCTTCAATTTTTCCTTCGATGCGAACCTGGCGCTCTTGAGCGGGCCACCAGAAGGTGATGGCAGCAGACGGATTGGCGGTGAGTTCGGCCGCTTTGCGGCTTTCATAATTACTGTAGAAGAGAAAACCGTCCGGTCCGTGGTTTTTGAGGAGAACCATGCGCAGGGAGGGGCGGGCATCCGGCGTGGCGGTTGCCAAGGCAATGACGGCGGCGTTGTTCGGGTCGGCCTGCCGAGCTTCCGCAAACCAGCGGTCAAAGAGGGAAAAGGGGTCTTTGCCGGCTTCGGGCAGGCCGAACGGAATTTGATTGTGTATGGGACGATCCATTTAGTTTCCAATGATTGGAAAAAGGATGCCTGATTTTTCCAATGTTTGGAAAAGTTAAATTTATCGAATTGGGGCTTGTACAGGGGGGGCGGGTCGGTATGATGGGCCGCTCTTAAAAATGGACGAATGTGAGACTATTTTACTGGACGCTCAATTAGAGGCCGTGATAGATAGTCACGCTTTTCGGGCAGTATTAGGTAATGGACATCGGTTCACGGCCTATGTTGCGCCGGTCGACCGTGAAAAGAGAGAGCCGGAGACGGGTAGTTTTGTGAAGGTGGAAATGTCGCCTTACAGTATGAATGTAGGGCGAGTAATTATTTAGGTGAACTATGAAGGTTAAGGCATCAGTAAAGAAGATCAGCGCTGACGACAAGATTGTGCGTCGTAAAGGGCGTGTGTACGTAATTAACAAACGCAACCCGCGTCACAAACAGCGTCAGGGTTAATTTTTAAGGAGCAAGTTTTATATGCCACGCATACTTGGTGTTGATATTCCCGGAAAAAAGCGTCTCGAATACGCTTTGACTTACATTTTCGGTCTCGGCCTGACCACTTCCCGCGAAGTGATTGCTAAAGCCGGTCTGGATCCCGCTAAAAAAGCGGATACGCTGACCGACGAAGAAATCACGAAACTGACTGCGGTCGTTCGTGCGGATTACACGATCGAAGGTGACCTTCGTCGTGAAGTCGGGCAGAACATCCGCCGCCTGATTTCGATTAACTCCTATCGCGGAAGCCGTCATCGTCGCGGTCTGCCGTGTCGCGGTCAGCGCACGAAAACCAACGCTCGTACCCGTAAAGGCAAGGTTCGTACGGTCGGTGCAGTTCGTGGTAAAGAAGCCCGTTCAGCAGCCAAGGTAGCGGCTCCGGCGAAGAAATAATTTATAACTGAGGATTCGATTCATGGCTGAAGAAACCAAACCTGTAGAAGAAACTGTCGAAGCCGTTAAAGCGGTTGAAGCGGCAGAACCCGCCGTTGTAGAAGAAACCAAGAAGCCGCGGCAGAAAGATATTTTTGCTCAGATTGAAGAGGCTCCGGTTGACGACGGCAAACCCAAACGCCGCATGAAAGGCGCGAAGAACGTCCCGTACGGCATCGCCTTCATTAAAACCACTTTCAATAACTGCATCGTTTCGCTGACCGACATGCGCGGTCAGGTGATTTCCTGGAGCAGCGCCGGCCGTTGCGGATTCAAAGGATCCCGCAAGAGCACCGCGTTTGCCGCCACGACCGTGGCTCAGGAAGCCGCCCGCGCCGCGATGGCGCACGGAATGAACGAAGTGGAAGTCCGCGTACAGGGTCCAGGCGCAGGCCGCGAGTCGGCTGTGCGTGCGATTCAGGCCGCCGGCCTTCGCGTTTCAGCAATTAAAGATACCACGCCGGTTCCGCATAACGGTTGTCGCCCGCGCAAGCAGCGTCGCGTTTAAGCGAAATCAGCACGAGAACAGTAACACCATATGGACCGGTTAATGCCCGGTTCTGGGAGAAAAAGAACATGCCTATTAGACTCGGACGTTTCGAAATGCCCAAGCGGGTCGTCAAAGACGAAGCCGCATCCACTGCAACCTACGGCAAATTTGTTGCCGAACCGTTTGAAGCCGGCTACGGCCGTACCATCGGTAACTCCATGCGCCGCGTACTGCTTTCCTCGCTGGAAGGCACCGCGATTTCCTCCATCAAAATTCAGGGCGCGCCGCACGAATTCTGCAGCCTGCCGGGCGTTGTGGAAGATGTCACCGATATCGTGCTGAACCTCAAAAAGGTTCTGCTCAAGTCCTACACCCGTGAACCCCAGCGTCTGAAAATCAGCGTTAAAGGTCCGGGCGAAGTCACCGCCAGCGACATTCAGTGTAATGACAGCGTTCAGGTACTGAACCCGGATCACCACATTGCCACACTCGACACCAATGGAAAATTCGAAGTCGAAATCGAAACCCGTGTTGGTCGCGGATACTGTCCGGCGGAAGGCAATAAGAAAGACGAGCAGGAGATCGGTGTGATTCCGATTGACTCGCTGTTCTCCCCGGTTTCCCGTGTGAAATATGATGTCGGTTCCTGCCGCGTTGGCCGCCGCACCGACTATGACCAGCTGGTCATTGAAATCTGGACAGACGGTCGCGTGACCCCCGACGATGCACTGACCATGTCCGCCGCGATCCTGCGCCATCACCTCGATATCTTCGTCAGCTACGACAAAGACCTGATCGAGTTCGAAGCCAGTGAAAAACAGATTGATATCGAAAAAGAAGATCTGCGCAAAAAACTCAATATCAGTGTAAACGAAATTGAGCTGAGCGTTCGCGCCGCCAACTGCCTTAACAACGCCAACATCACTACGGTCGGCGAGCTGGCGCAGAAGACGGAAGCTGAAATGCTCAAGTACCGCAACTTCGGTAAGAAGTCGCTGAACGAGATCAAGCAGAAGATCATCGATATGGGCCTGTCGCTTGGCATGACCTTTGATGCGGATCTGCTGAAGCCTCTGGCAAAAGACGTTGAATAATTTTATAAAACGAGGGTTATCATGAGACATTGTAAGAAAACAGTTAAACTCGGGCGTACGGGTGCCCATCGCGATGCGATGCTGGCTAATCAGGTTTGCAGCCTGATCGCAGAACGCCGCATTAAAACCACGATTTCCAAAGCCAAGGCGACCCGTTCGCTGGCTGAAAAAATGGTGACGCTGGGGAAAGCCGGTACATTGGCCGCCCGCCGTCAGGCAATCGCCACCATCAAGCAACCCGATCAGGTAAAAGTTCTGTTCGACGAAATCGCTCCAGGATTTGCCGATCGCGCAGGCGGCTATACACGGATCACCAAACTCGGTCCGCGGATGAGCGATTCGTCCGAAATGGTGATTTTGGAGTGGGTGGAAGCTTCTGAGCCGGTTGAAAGTAAAAAGTAAATCAGCGCAGGAGTTTTCCTATGAAAAGAGCCTCTTAAGCCTAGCTTAGGAGGCTTTTTACTTTGTTGCATTACAGTTTCGTTCGTATGGATTACCGATTTGATAAAAAGAAAGGGTATCGAAAAAATGAGTCGCAGTGAGTTTATTCAAGGGGTGATTAACATCGCCAAAGCTAATCAACGGACAATTGTTCTTCCTGAGGGCGCCGATGAACGCGTAACGACCGCCGCCAACAGGATTGTTGAAGAAGGAATCGCCAAGGTCATCGTGCTGGGCGATGAAACGGCCGCCGCCCGCGTGAACCCCGGCGTTACGGTGATCAATCCGCTGACCTCCGATAAGCTCGATGAATATGCCGCCGCATTTTACGAACTGCGTAAAAGCAAAGGCATTACGCTCGATCAGGCCCGCGACGCGGTTAAACAGGTCAATTATTTCGGTATGATGATGGTGCAGAGCGGTGAAGCCGATGGACTGGTATCCGGCGCCGCTCACTCAACCGCCGACACCGTTCGCCCGGCACTTCAGATCATCAGGGGGGCAAAAAAGGGCGGTATGGTTTCCGCACTGTTCTTTATGGTCTGCGATAATGTTCCCTACATTTTTTCCGACAGCGGACTGGTCGAAAATCCCGACGCCGACCAGCTGGCACAAATCGCCGTACAGAGCGCACAGACCGCGAAACAGTTCGGAATGCCGACCACGATTGCCATGCTTTCCTATTCCACCAAAGGTTCCGCCTCCAGCCCGCTCGTTGATAAAGTGGTCGAGGCAACGGCTAAAGCCAGACAGATCATTGATGCGGAATATGCCGATCAGGGATTTGAGCTGGATGGCGAACTGCAGCTGGATGCCGCCATTGTTCCTTCTGTAGGGAAATCGAAAGCTCCGGGCAGTCCGGTGGCCGGTCAGGCCCGTGTACTTATTTTTCCAGATCTTAACGCCGGGAACATCGGCTACAAACTAGTGCAGCGACTCGGCGGCGCAGAAGCCTACGGACCGATTTTGCAGGGCTTGAAGAAGCCGGTGAACGATCTTTCCCGCGGATGCAGCGCTGAAGATATCGTCGGAGTCGCCGCCATTACGGTGGTTCAGTCCCTTTGATTTAAAATAAAACAGGAATAAAAATGAAAATTCTGGTTATTAATTCGGGTTCATCATCCATCAAATACAAACTCTACGAGTCGGTCGTCGGTGCCAGCGATTTTACTGTTCTGGCGCAGGGCGGAGCGGAGCGTATCGGCATTTCCGGAGCCAGCGTCGAGTGCAAAAAACCGGGAAGTGAAAAAGATCATCAGTATTTGGATCTGCCGGATCACAAAAAGGCGATCAATGCCATTTTTTCGATGCTCACGGATCCTGAAAAAGGCGTCCTGAAAAGCCTGAGTGAACTCTCCGGCGTTGGTCACCGCGTGGTGCATGGCGGAGAAGATTTTACCGGTTCGGTCCGGATTGACGGCGATGTGGTCGATGCTATCCGTAAAAACTCTGTGCTGGCTCCGTTGCACAATCCGCCGAACCTGATGGGCATTCAGGCCATATATGAACTCTATCCCGACATGCCGCAGGTGGCCGTATTCGACACGGCAGTCCATCAGACCATGCCGCCGAAAGCCTATCTCTATGGCTTGCCGAAAGATCAGTACACCGTTCACAAAATCCGCCGTTACGGTTTCCACGGCACTTCCCACGGCTATGTTGCCAAACAGGCCGCCAATGAGCTGAAAAAGCCGTTCGAAAAGCTGAAAATCGTCACCTGTCATCTTGGCAACGGCGGCTCCGTTACTGCATTTGAAGGGGGCAAGTCAATTGATACCTCCATGGGGCTGACACCGCTCGCCGGCATCTTGATGGGTACGCGCTCCGGGGATCTCGACCCCTATATTCCGTTGCATATCATGCAGACGCAGGATCTGGGTACTGAGCAGGTTAGTACGATGATGAACAAGCATGGCGGACTGCTGGGCTTGTGCGGGAAGAGTGATATGCGCGACGTGATCGAGGGTTGTGAAAAGGGCTATGAGGGGTGCATCGAGGCGCTGGATATCTTCATCTATGCCATTCAAAAATATATCGGAGCCTATGCCGCCGCGATGAACGGGATTGATGTGATCGTCTTTACCGCAGGTATCGGTGAAAATAACGCGCTGATCCGCGAAAAGGTTCTGGCGAACTTCAGCTATCTCGGCCTCAAAACCGACAAGCGCGCCAATAAAGCCAATAAGACCCTCCTTACGTCGAAAACCTCCAAGGTGAAAGCGATGGTCATTCACACGGACGAAGAAAAAGTGATCGCCTCGGACACCTTCGAAATTCTTAAGGCGAAAAAGAAATAATGAATAAAGCCTCCACAGCCTACGTCTGGTTCGATACCGAATTCAGCTCGCTCGAACTCGACGAGGCGCAGCTTCTTCAGGTCGCCGTCATGCTGACGGACAAAGACCTCAAGCGCATCACGCCGCCTGAAGAGGATCTCAATTTCTATATTCGCCTTTCCGATACTGTGCCGCTCAGCCCGTGGGTCGAAAAAAACCTGCCGGAACTGGTCAAAAAATGCCGTTCGCGCACCGCGATTCCGCTTGAAGCGATCGATGCAAAGCTGACGGCTTTCATTGATCACTGGTGCGGCACGCCGACCAAGACAATCCAGAAACGCCCGATCATGGCCGGTAACAGTGTCCATAACGACTGGATTCTCGCCCGCAAATTTCTGCCGACCTTTGTCAGCCGTCTGCACTATCGTCTGCTCGATGTCTCAGCGCTGAAAATCCAGTGGTTTGATTTGACGGATGGAAACGAATTTTCAAAAGACGACGTAAAAACTGTCAAAAAATATTTTCCGGAAGCTGACCTTCGCCGCCTGCGGCAGCACGACGCCAGCTACGACATCGTTGCCTCCGCCGCTGAGCTGGCTTATTACCGCGCACACATGAACTTCACGGCGTAGTCTATCGGCGACAAAATCAGAAAGAGCTTGAACGCATCTGCTAAATGACAATAATCCTTCCCATCTTCAGGGCAGGGTGAAATTCCCGACCGGCGGTAAAAGTCCGCGAGCCGCAAGGCACGATGCAGTGAGATTCTGCGACCGACAGTACAGTCTGGATGGAAGAAGATAAACGAATGCAAAAACCTTTCTGCCCTGAAAGACCGTTGGTCTTCAGGGTTTTTGCATGTAAGGGATGTTTGATATGAGTGAAAAGCTGTTTGACCCGATGGAAGAAATTATCGATGCCCTGCGGCATGGCGAGATGGTTCTGATTACGGACGACGAGAATCGCGAAAACGAGGGCGATGTCATTTGCGCGGCCGAAACCTGCACGGCGGATCAGATCAACTTTATGATCACCCACGCCCGCGGGCTGGTCTGCGTTCCGGTCACCGCCGAGCGTGCCGCGCATCTCGGCCTGAAGCGCATGAACATCTCACATGAAGGCGATAAATTTAAAACGGCATTCACCATTTCTGTTGATACGGCGGACAGCACCACCGGAATCAGTGCGGCGGAACGGGCACAGACGGTTCTCAAGCTGGTCGATCCGAAAACCCGTCCCGAAGAGCTGGTCTGTCCTGGGCATATTTTTCCGCTGATTGCCATGAGCGGCGGCGTACTCGAGCGCGCCGGACATACCGAGGCAACCATCGACCTGACCCGCATGGCCGGATTACAGCCTGCCGGCGTAATTTGTGAAGTGACCAACGACGACGGCAGCATGTCCCGCCTGCCGGAACTGATCGCCTTTGCGAAAAAACACAATCTGAAGATGACCTCGGTCGCGGAAATTGCCAAATACCGCTACGTCAACGAAAAGCTGGTTCACATGGACCGCCGGGTCAAAATGCCGACCCGCTATGGCGATTTTAATCTAAGTGTCTACAGTTCGGTAGTGGATGATAAAGATCACCTGGCACTGTTCCTCGGCGAACCCTCTGCGGAAAAACCATACCCGCTGATCCGGGTACACAGCGAATGTTTGACCGGCGACGTATTCGGCTCGGCGCGCTGCGACTGCGGCGATCAGCTCCAGTGTGCCATGCAGATGATTGCTGAATACGGCTACGGCGCGATTATTTATATGCGTCAGGAAGGCCGAGGCATCGGGCTGACCAAAAAAATCCACGCCTATGAGCTGCAGGATCAGGGGTTGGATACCGTTGAGGCCAACGAGAAGCTTGGCTTTGCACCCGATCTGCGCGACTACGGCATTGGGGCGCAGATTCTAAAAGATCTCGGGATGGAAAAAATCCGTTTGCTAACCAACAATCCGGCCAAGATTGAAGGGCTGGATAAATACGGCATTGAGATTGTCGAACGGGTGTCGATTGTGCTTCCCTCAACCCCGCACAACGAGCGCTACCTGAACACCAAGCGCGATAAAATGAAACACATGCTCTAAAGAATGGAATGTTGTAAAATCGGAGCGATGGATTAATGGGCAAAGGAATCTCAACATCTAAAAATCTCGACGCGAACGGATTAAAGTTTGCGATTGTCGTCAGCCGCTTTAATTCGGAGCTGACCGATCAACTGGCGGCGGACGCTTTCCAATGTTTGGAAGAAAACGGCGCAAAAGTTCCAGCCATTGGAACCTTTCAGGTGCCGGGTGCATATGAGATTCCGGTGGTAGTCAACGAGCTTGCGAAGAGCGGAAACTATGATGCCATTATTGCACTTGGCGTCGTCGTCGAAGGCGAGACGCCGCATGCGCAGATGATTGGCGATTCGACCGGTACTGCGCTGCTCGATATCGCCCGTGAGTATGGCGTTCCGGTGATCAATGAGATCGTCGGTACGCGCAACTGGGAGCAGGCGGTGGCACGCTGCACCCGCAGCCGCACGAGTCGCGGCTGGTATGCCGCTGAAGCGGCGATTGAAACCGCCAATGTTTTGAAAATGATAAAAGGATCTAAATGACAAAAGTGACCGGACGCCGTCAGGCGCGTGAATGGGCTGTGCAGTTTTTGTTTCAGACGGAGTTTAATCCGAACGATCTGGATCTGGCTCTGGCTGATTTCTGGAATGACGAAGAGAAGAAACCCGCCGCTCGCGATCTGACTTATGTCAACGAAGTGGTGCGCGGTGTAATCGAAAAACAGCGCGAACTCGACCGAACCATTTCCAACTCTGCGAAAAACTGGGATATTGAGCGCCTCGGCGTGCTGGATCGCATCGTGATGCGTGTGGCGGCTTATGAGATGCTGTTTCGCACCGACATTCCGCCGGTCGTATCCATCAACGAAGCCGTCGAAATTGCCAAAGCCTATATCAGTAAAGAATCCGGTCGTTTTGTGAACGGAGTGCTCGATCGGATTCAGAAAGAACTCGATCGGCCTTCACGTACGCATAAACCGCAATGAGTCCTCATGAACCATTCATGCAACGGGCGCTCGCGCTGGCAAGGCGCGGGGAGGGGCTGACCCGTCCCAACCCGCCGGTCGGCGCGGTGCTGGTTCAAAATGGAAAAATCATTGCCGAAGGCTTTCATAAAAAAGCCGGTTTAGATCACGCCGAGAGAGTTTGCTTAAAAAATCTAAAGTCTAAAGCCCAAAGTCTAAGGTCTTTCACTCTCTACGTTACCCTTGAGCCTTGCTCAACACAGGGGCTCACTCCGCCTTGTACCGAGCTCATTCTGGCGCGCGGAATTAAACGGGTCGTTATCGGCGCGAAAGATCCCAATCCGGCGCACGCAGGGCGGGGCATCCGCATTTTGCGCCGCGCCGGCGTTGAAGTGATCACGGGCGTCTGCCGCGCCGAGGCCGAAGCGTTGATCGCTCCGTTTGCCAAACGGATTGTCACCGGCATGCCCTATGTCACGCTCAAGCTGGCTTCGACCATTGACGGACGGATCGCCGATGCGTCCGGGAAATCCAAATGGATCACCGGCCCGCAGGCGCGCGCCAAAGTGCAGGAACTGCGCCGCTCCGCCGATGCGATCATGGTCGGTGCCGGAACGGTTCGCGCGGACGATCCCTCGCTTCTGCCGCGCCCGTCCAAGGGGCGCGCGCCGTGGCGGGTGATTGTTGGAACGAACATTCCGGCCAAAGCCAACGTTTTGACCGATGATGCGGCAGAGCAGACTCTGGTGATGAACGGGTCACTCAAAAAAATTCTACGCGATCTTGGCAATCGCAGCATCATGCACGTGCTCTGCGAAGGCGGCGGCGAGCTGGCCGGGTCTCTGGTACGTGCCGGGCTGGTGGATGAGTTTGTTTTCTTTGTTGCTCCGTCGATTCTCGGTGGCGAGGGGTTTCCAATGGTTGGAAAAAACGGGTGGCCATTAACCAAAATGCCTCTTTTAAGTTTCCAATCCTTGGAAAAATGCGGAGAAGATGTTTTAATTCGAGCCTTACCCGTCAGGAGAAAATAATGTTTACAGGGATTATTCAGCGGCTTGGAACGATTGTGGATGTGAAAATGCACGGCGCATCGGGTCGGATTACGCTGAAACCAAATCGTCCGTTTGATTTCCCGATCAATCTGGGCGACAGCATTGCCGTCAACGGAACCTGCCTGACCGTTGCTGCGATCGAAGGCGACAGTTTCTGTTTTGACGTTCTCACCGAAACGTTTGATAAGACCAACCTCGGTGAAAAAGGCCCCGGTTCACTGGTGAATCTGGAACGCGCTCTGGCGCTGGGCGATACGCTGGGCGGACACATTGTGACCGGCCATGTGGATGGCACCGGCAACGTTCGGCGGATTGATCAGGTCGATCGCGACTGGAAATTTGAAATCGAATGTCCGCAAAACCTGCTCATGTTAATGGTATACAAGGGCTCGATCGCGATTGACGGAATTTCTCTGACCGTGGCGGAACTGAAGGATGATGCGTTTGTTGTTCATATCATCCCTCATACGCTGGAAGAAACGGATATGGCTCAGTTTAAGCCCGGTACAAAGGTGAATTTGGAGTCCGACATTCTCGGGAAGCATGTTCAGCGTATTCTGGAGTTCGGCGGCGGGCAGGATTATCGCATCAATTTTGAAAATAAATAACGGGAAGCCTTTATGGATCGAAAAAAAATTCTACTGGTAGATGATGAAGACGTTATCCGTAAAATGGTGCGCGTCATATTGGGCAGCGAGATCTATGAGTTTGAGGAAGCCGCAAACGGTCTGGACGCTCAGGTTTTGATGGAAAAAGAAAAATTCGATTTAATCATCAGTGATGTGATCATGCCCGACTGCGACGGAATTGAACTGGTCATGGCAATCCGTCATAAACAGCCTGACATTAAAGTGATCGTCATGTCCGGCGGCGGACGTGTCCGTGCAGGGCATTATCTGGAATTAGCCAGCAAGCTGGGAGCCGCTCGTATTTTTGAAAAACCGTTTGATACCGCCGCACTCCGCCAGGCGGTCAAAGAACTTCTCGCCTGACATTTTTTAAAGGAACCGCTTTTTATGAAGGAAACCGATCTGCTCAAACTCTTTGAAGACACTCAAGCTCTGCTCAACGGCCATTTTGAACTTCGCTCCGGACTCCACTCCAACCGCTTTTTCCAATGCGCACTGCTTTTGCAGTATCCGCGTATTGCCGAGCAGGTCTGCGCCGCGCTTGTCGAGAAGATGAAGGCTGAGCTGGGCGAGCTCAAAATCGACACCGTCATCTCCCCGGCGCTCGGCGGAATTCCGGTCGGACACGAAGTCGCCCGCGCGCTCGGAACCCGGTTTGTTTTTGCAGAAAAGAACGCCGAGAAAATGTTGACCATGCGCCGCTTTAAGATTGAGAAGGGCGAACGCTTTCTCGTCGCGGAAGATGTCATCACCCGCGGCGGCCGTGTTCAGGAAACAATTGATATCGTTACACAGGCTGGCGGAGTTGTCGTGGCGGTCGGCGTACTGGTCAACCGCAGCGGCGGCAAGGCTAAATTTGACTTTCCGACCGTCAGCTTGCTCAATATCGAGCCGGTCACGTGGGAGCCCGCTGAGTGCCCGCTTTGTGCGCAAGGACTTTCGCTGGTTCACCCCGGAAGCTGATGAAGACTGGAGTATTGGATGACAGGAAGGATGGAATATTGAAAAGCCGGATTTGATACCTCCTTCATTCCATTATTCCAACGTTCCATTATTCCATTTTCTTTATTGTCGAAACGGGTTTGTCGCCGTATTCTCCACGATCAATTTTGTTCTAGTTGATTTAAAGGGAGATCATGGCTATGGCGCATCCGCTCGAGGCACTTCTGGTATTGCAGGAAAAAGACCGTAAAATCGCAAAACTCCACCGCGAAATCCGCGATATTCCCGCTCGCAAGGCCGATATCGACAAGCAGCTCGAAGGCGGAAAAACTAAACTCAATCAGGCCCGCGAAGCCCTGAAAAAAGTTACCTCCGACCTCAAACAGCTTGAAATCGAAGCCGCCGCGCACGGTGAAAAAATTCTCAAATACAAAAATCAGCAGATGGAGGCGAAAACCAACGACCAGTATCGTGCATTCCTTCAGGAAATTGCCGCTGCTGAAAAACAGGTTGCCGCTCTCGAAGACCGCGAAATCGTGCTGATGGAACACACAGAGTCCGCTAAAAAAATTATCGCCGAGCGCGAAGCCGAACTCAAAGAAGAAGAAGACGGTGTCAGCGAAGAAAAAGAGATGCTTGAAGAGCGCCTGAGCGAAGTTCAGGAAGATCTCGATAAACTCATTGCCGATCGCGAACGGATTACCTCAACCGTTAATCCTTCTCTGCTTGCCAAATACGACCGACTCTTCAAAAACAAAGGCGATTTCGCTGTTGTTCAGGTTGAGGGTTCTCACTGCTCCGGCTGTCACATGAAACTTCCGCCGCAGGTCACCAACGACGCGCTCAATCCCGACAAGCTCGTCATCTGCAACTTCTGCGGACGCATGCTCATCAACTTGCGCTAACCGTTTTTTCCAATGGTTGGAAAAAATCGTTCCAAGGTGCGGACGGAAATCTAAAATCCGGCCGCGCCGGTTCCGAACTTCGGAAATTATTTACAGAAGGAAACAAAGGGAACGAAGGCCTCCCTTGGTTAACTTCGAACCCTTCTGTTAAATCCCGATTTAACTGCTCGCTTCGACAGGTTTCGCCACGTATGTTCTCCCGTCGCAGGCAGAGTGTATCGGCCGCTCTTTGGTTCGCCAAGGGGAGGAAAGTCCGGACTCCGCAGGGCAGGACGTTCCGTGGTTAACGCGGGAACCCCGGTGCTAAATCGCCGGGGATGGAAAGTGCCACAGAAATTATACCGCCTCGCAAGAGGTAAGGGTGAAATGGTGGGGTAAAAGCCCACCGCTCCAAGGGTAACCGCGGAGGCAGGGTAAACCCCGTCCGGAGCAAGATCAAATAGGGAACAAGGAGCTGCCCGCTCCGCTTGAGTTCCGGGTTGATCGCATTAGATAAATGGTCGATCCCGTTTCGGCGGGAAACAGAATCCGGCTTACCGCTCTGCCTGCGCTTTTTATCCAAGTGTCCGGACGTGAGTTCCGTCATTGACGTCAATAAAAAGGAATTTTCCTTCGGGCTGTCCAGCGCACTTTTTCCCGTCGAGGATAATGTCCGGTTGCCCATCGCCGTTGTATGGTAGTCCAACTCGCGCGGTTGTGTTCACAGGAATTTCAATTTTCAGGACGAAGGCTTTTTCCGGATCGTTTTCGAATGAGACGAATACGGGGCCGCGGATTGTTGGAACTTTGCAAGATGCCTGCCGGAGAGACCCCGGTTGCGGCTGAATGAGAATTTTGCTAAAGCCCGGTTCCAGCGGGCGGACGCCGATGAGTCGCCGCACGATGATATTGGCCGGAGCCGCGCCCCAGGCATGGTTCCAGTCCAGATTGTTCTTATATGTCCAGTCCCACGCCTCCCAGGTCATGGTGCTGCCGGACTCGATCATGTGGTACCAGCCGCGGTTGTGGGTTGCGGTGAGCAGGGTCAGCGCATAGTCGGCTTCGCCGCAGCGGTACAACGCATCCAGCAGATGTTGCGCGCCGTAGACGCTGCAGGCCATTCATCAGCATTCCTGAGAACTATCATCGTGGTCCGCCAATGCCCATCCATCTCAGTTTTTCATTCTTCCTCAAAACGTTGGTGCTGATATAGCTGATCAGTAATGCGATTAGGAAGAGAACAAACAACATGCCGACGGTTGCTGTGGATAAGGTTGACGGCCTGTCTGATTTGAAAGCGAACACACCAAGTATCATCGCAGAAACCGCAGCTGC
Organism: Kiritimatiellales bacterium; assembly: GCA_028692515.1. Lineage (GTDB taxonomy): Bacteria > Verrucomicrobiota > Kiritimatiellia > Kiritimatiellales > Tichowtungiaceae > Tichowtungia. Next base: position 13,588 of record JAQUXG010000006.1, read on the forward strand.
CACATTTCCCCCGGTGGGCGCCGGCGACGCACCTGCCATGAAGCCAACGACAATGCCACCAAGTATCGCGGCTATTACTATCCAGATCATACTTCACTCCTCTTGTGTACAGTTGTTGAGCGGAACTCATTTTGTCCATTACGGTAAAGCCGGTTAGATAAAATGTTCTGCGGTTGTTAAGGCCGGAAAATAGCTGAAAAGCTTCTTTTGGAGAAGGGTTTTTGGCGGGAGAGATTTTGACCGCGAAGACGCAAAGAATCAACGGCTTCTGAAACTTCGCGTCTTGCGGTCGAATCAATCTTCGGCTCACAGAGTTGACTCTACATGTAGCGTTGGGATCTATGAACCAAGCTTCATTATGCATTACTTGTTACGGATTACGCACACGCTTGGCGTAGTGCTTCGAGTCGCCCCACTGGTTGAAGCCGATGGTTTCGCCGATGTCCTGAATGCGGCGGGTCAGGCAACCGCGGCACATGGATGAGTTTTCATCGAGGCACGGCTTGTTGTCGTAGAGCACATAGTTCGGGCGGAACTCGGTTTCCGTCACGTTGGGCATAATGACGTTTGCCCCGCACTTGAGTCCCATTTCCCGCCCGGCGTGTTCCAGGGCCTGGAGCGCGGTGGCGGCGGCGATGTTGACGTCCTTGAGCACGATGCGCGTTACCGCGATCATCTTGAGTCCGAGCGTCAGTACGGCCTGTTTCTGTTCTTCCGTGTACGGCGGAATTGCTGCGCCCATCGGGGTGTCGCGGTGCGGGATATACGGCCCCATGCCGACCATATCGATATCCAGCTCTTTCATGAAGAGGATGTCGTTCACCAGATCATCCATCGTTTGGCCGGGCAGTCCCATCATCACACCGGTGCCGACCTGATACCCTGTCTTCTTCAGCAGGGCGAGGCACTGTTTACGCGTCTCAAAATCGTGATCTTCCGGATGCAGTTTTTTGTACAGTTCCGGATTGGTAGTTTCGATGCGCAGCAAATAACGGTGTGCGCCCGCTTCGCGCCAGCGGCGGTAGGTTTCTTCAGTCTGTTCGCCGAGCGAAAGCGTGATCCCGAGTTTTTCATGGGTCTCTTTTTTAACCCGTTTGAGCACTCGCTCGATCATATTGATGTATGCTGCATCTTTCCGTTCGCCGGATTGAATCACCGCTGAGCCGTATTCGTTTTCAAAGGCCCAGATTGCCTCGCGGACGATTTCTTCCTCATCCATTTGAAAGCGCTGGACGTTGGTATTGCTCTTGCGGATTCCGCAGTAGTAGCAGTCTTTGACGCAGATGTTGCTACACTCAATGATGCCACGAAAATAAGCCACCTTGCCGACATACTTCGCTTTCACGCGGTACGCGCAGTCGTATAGCGCCTGAAGCTCCGACGGATTGCTGATTTCCAGCAACGACTTCATCTCCGCTGGTGTTAGCTCTTTGTCGCGGTCAACCTTTTCTAAAATCTCAGCAATCATAGCAACAGCCTTTTAACCACCAAATACACGAAAGGTAATTGGGTCAGTGTATTTGAATTTCGTGTGGTTCGTGTATTTCGTGGTGAACATTTTCAATTCGTTTTGATTCACATGATTCGTGATCAAAAATACAAATCACGATCCCCGTTTTTAATCTGCTCAATGCGTTCGAGCAGTTGGGTTTTTTGATCACCTTCGGGCATGCGTTCGAGCTCGCGCTCAATCTGTTTCATGCCGGCTTTTTTGGTTTCCGGCGATGAGTAGTCTTCCATGTATTCAAGGAATGTCAGCACGGCGTTCGGCGTACAGAACCGTTTCACAAAGCCGGGAATGGCGAACTCCATGAAGTGTTCGCCGGTGCGGCCGAGGCGGTAGCATCCGGTACAGAAGCTGGGGATAAAATCGGCTTCGCACAGCTCGCGGATGACCTGATCGAGCGAGCGACCGTCGTTGAGCACGAATTGGCTCTTTTTATAGGACTCTTTATCTTGTTGTGAGTAGGCGCCGACACCGATGTCCGATCCGGCATCGATCTGGGAGACGCCAAACTGGATGATTTCGTTGCGGATGGCGACCGATTCGCGGCAGGTGAGAATCAGGCCGGTATACGGAACCGACAGGCGTAAAATGGCAACCAAACGTTTGAAATCGTAGTCGCTGACTCCCTGCGGCGGCTTGTCGCACAGCTCGGTGCCGATTGCCGGCTCGATGCGCGGGAAGCTTATGGTGTGCGGGCCGACCTTGAATTTTTCTTCCAGATGAATCGTGTGGTAGAGTAGAGCCATCGTTTCGAAACGCCAGTCGAACAGTCCCATCAGCGCACCGATCCCGACGTCGTCGATGCCCGCCTGTTGTGCACGGTCGAGTCCGTACAGCCGCCAGAGAAAGTTGCTTTTCGGGCCGGAGGGATGCATCTCTTTATAGGTTTCCTGATGGTAGGTCTCCTGAAAAATCTGGTAGGTGCCGATGCCGGCGGATTTCACCA
>JAQUXG010000227.1 GCA_028692515.1 Kiritimatiellales bacterium
ATGCGGTAACCCGCGCACGTGAACGCAATCGTTGAAAAAACTCAACGGCGGCTCCTGCGGGATGTGTGAGGCCGGAGCTGCCTCATCTGGGTGCGACGTTCGGCCAGACCGCGCACGACGGAAACCGGCTCGCCGGTTTCGTAGTCTAGTCCGGTATAATAAACGGCGGCGGCGGGTGTCATGGGTAACGGAATGAAATCCTGCACCTGCTGAAGATTCCACTCCTCTTTGCGGACAAACTTTTCAACCGCCTTCATCTCGGACTCCGTCGAGCCGGGAAAGTTGGAAATAAAATACGGCACCAGATACTGCTTTTTACCCGCCGCGCGGTTTTCTTTATCGAACTCTTTTTGAAATTCGCAAAAGGTCTCCGGACCGGGCTTTCGCATCGCTTTGAGCACATTCGGGTGCATATGCTCCGGTGCTACCTTGAGATGACCCGACACATGATGCTTCGCCAGCTCACGAATATACTTCGGATTGCGCAGCGCCACATCCATCCGGATGCCCGACTGAATAAACACATGCTTTACCTTCTCCAGCTCACGCACCCGTTTCATCAGATGAATCGCTGCTTCCGCATCCAGCTCCAGATTCGGGCAGATTTTCGGATACAGACAGCTCGCGCGGCGGCAGGTTTTGCAAGCCTCACAAACACCGTTGGCACACCCGTATAAATTGGCCGTCGGCCCGCCGAGATCGGTGATCGTGCCATGGAACGACGGCATCGCCGTCATCGTCTTTACCTCGCGCACCACCGACTCCTCCGAGCGACTGGTCAAAAAGCGCCCCTGATGCAGGCCGAGTCCGCAAAAGGCGCAACCGCCGCCGCACCCGCGCACCACTGTCACCGACTCTTTGATCATCGTAAATGCCGGAACCGGCTCCTTATAGGAAGGATGCGGCAGGCGCGTATACGGCAGTTCGTACACGCGATCCATCTCAGCTGTCGTCAGCGGTTTTGCCGGGCGCTCAATTAAAACGGCCCGCGCGCCGTGCATCTGCACCAGCGGCTTACCGGAAAACGGATTCTGCTCGCGCTCCGTCAGACGCGTTAGCTCCAAAACCGCCTTTTTATCCGCCTGACACGCCTCAAACGAGGGAAGCGTCAGACAACTGGAAAGATCGAGATCCGCCGACTCCTTCCCGCCGAGCAACCGCGCCGTACCGGGAATCCCATCCAGCGTCTTTTGACCATCAATCCGGCGGGCGATCTCGCGGATGGCCCGCTCGCCCATGCCGTAGACCAGAATATCGGCCTTTGAATCCTGCAACATGGAGGGGCGTAGCTTGTCCTGCCAGTAATCATAGTGCGCGGTGCGCCGCAGGCTGGCCTCCAGTCCGCCGATCACCGTCGGAATACCGGAAAAAACCTTTTTGGCCAGCTGGATATACACCATTGTCGCCAGATTGGGCCGCTTGCCGACCTCGCCGCCCGGCGTGTAAGCGTCTTCCTTCCGTTTACGCCGCGCGGCGGTGTAGTGCGAAAGCATCGAATCAAGGTTGCCCGCCGTAATTCCGCAAAACAGGCGCGGGCGGCCCATCACCGTCAACGAGTCAGGATTTGTCCAGTCGGGCTGGGCGATAATGCCGACGCGCCAGCCGTCGGCTTCGAGTACGCGGCCGATCACCGCCGCGCCGAACGCCGGATGGTCGATATAGGCGTCGCCGGTGATGATCAATACATCCAGCGCGTCCCAGCCGCGCTGATCCATCTCCGCACGAGTCATCGGTAAAAATTGTTTTGTCCCGGCCATAGAGGTTTCCAAAGGTTGGAAAAAAGGGTCTCAAATTTTCCAATCATTGGAAAATTTATTCGACCTGACCGGAGCGCCCCCCTACTATGTGGCCTTAATTAAACACCTTTTCTAATCATGCAAAAAATAGACACGAATCTTTTTCTCGGCCTCTACCGTCACATGCTTGCATCGCGCAAAGCCGATGCCGTTCAGGCGGACGCCGCCCAGCGCGGAGAGGCTTTTTTCTACATCCCGTCCTCCGGGCACGAAGCGATGGCTGCGCTCGCGCCGCACCTGACATCAACCGACTGGCTGCACTGCCATTACCGCGACCGCGCGTTAATGCTCGCCCGCGGCGTCACTCAGCAGGATCTGCTGCTCGGCCTGCTCGGAAAAACCGGTTCGCCCTCTGAAGGCCGCCGCATGCCCGGCTTCGCCTGCAGCCGCAAACTGAATCTTCTCAGCGCACCAACAGGCGTCGGTACCAACGCGCCGCAAGCCGTCGGCGTGGCGCAAGCGATTAAAAATGATCCGGAACATCCGGTTGTTTATTGCGGAATCGGTGACGGCGGAACACAGGAAGGCGAATTCCTTGAAGCGGTGGCCGAAGCCGTCCGCTCGCAGCTTCCGGTTCTCTTCGTGGTGCAGAACAATAAATTCGCCCTCTCCACGCCGTCCAAAGGCCGCACTTTCTATTCGCTGCCCGATGGCGACGCCAAAGAATTTTACGGCCTGCCGATTCTGCGCGTCGACGGCACCAATGCGGTTGAAACATACCGCGTGTTCGGCGATGCCGTTTCCAAGGTTCGGAAAACCCGCGGCCCGCAGATCGTCGTAATGAATATTGAGCGGCTGACGAGCCATACAAATGCCGACGATCATACGCTATATCGTTCCGCCGATGACATTCGCGAGATGCATGCAAACGCCGACCCGATTTTGATTCTGGCCGGCAAGCTGATTGCGGCAGGAATACCCGAAACACAGCTCAAAACCATTGAGCACGAAGTGAATCAGGAGATGGATCTGGCCTTTGCCGCCGCCCGGAAAGCGCCGAATGCAAAAACAGAATTTTCCGCGAAAAAACCGCTGCCGGAAAAACTGACCGCGGCCGCAAGCGAACAGCGCGCCGAAGGCGACGCACTGACGATGCTTGAAGCGATGCGTGACGTTCTCCGCGCCCGTCTCGGAAGCGACAAATCGATCTACATGTACGGCGAAGATATCGAAGATCCGAAGGGCGACGTCTTTGGCCTGACGCGCGGACTCAGCACCGCATTCCCTGGACAGGTCATTAATGCCCCGCTCAGCGAATCCACGATCGTCGGCGCGGCAATCGGACAGGCCTTTACAGGCAAAAAGCCCGTTGCCTGCATCCAGTTTGCCGACTTTATGCTGCCAGCCTTCAATCAGATCGCCTCCGAACTCGGCGCGATGTGGTGGCGCACCAACGGACAGTGGGAATGTCCGGTGATTCTATTGGCGATTTGCGGAGCCTACCGTCCGGGCCTCGGCCCGTATCACGCGCAAACCTTCGACGCCACGTTCGCGCATATCCCCGGACTGGATGTCTTTATGCCCTCCACCGCGCCGGATGCCGCCGGCCTGCTGAACGCCGCGTTTGAATCCGGACGTCCG
>JAQUXG010000007.1 GCA_028692515.1 Kiritimatiellales bacterium
GCGTTTGTTCAGCTGATTCAGATTGCCCCGTCGGTCAACAGCGTAACGCAGCTGGCGGATGAAGAAGAGGAGCTGAAGTTTGTTAAAACCTTCCGCAATCTGATCCGCCTGCTTAACGTTCTGCGCACCTTTACCGAGTTTGCCTTCGCCGATCTTTCCATGCCGGAACAGACCTTTGAGGACTACAAGAGCAAGTACCTCGACTTGCACGACAAGGTGAAACTGGCCTGCGAAAAGGAAAAGGTTTCGATTCTTAACGATATCGACTTTGAGCTGGAGCTGATTCACCGCGACGAAATCAATGTGGCCTACATCCTGAAACTGCTGGCCGCATTGAAAGAGTCTCCGGTCGGCGAACATGCCGAGCGCAAAAAATCGATTCTCGACCTTCTAAGCAGCGAGGCCGAGCTGCGCAGCAAGCGGGAGCTGATCGAGCTCTTCATCGAAAAGCATTTGCCGCAGATCGACGACCCCGCCGATATTCCCGAGGCGTTCAATGCATTTTGGGAAGAGGAGCAGAAAGCCGCGTTCAAGCAGCTGGCGGAAGAAGAAGGCTTGGAATTCGATAAACTCGAAAAACTGGTCGGCGACTATCTGTTCACCAGCAAACAGCCGCTCCGCAATGATGTGGTTGATGCAATGGTCAACAAGCCTGGATTGAAAAACCGTGCGACAACCGCCGAGCGAATCGTTGACAAAATTTTCCGGTTTATAGAGACCTTTTTAAACAAGGCCTAAAGGGCGGGATGATTAAAGGAGAATAGAGATGGCAGTAAGTATTGCCGAACTGATTTTGCTGGGACTTTTGGCGGACTGGGTGTTCCGTAAGCTGCGGTTCCCCGGTCTGGTCGGAATGCTGCTGCTGGGTGTGCTGATCGGTCCGTTTGTGCTGAATGCGCTGGCGCCCGATTTTCTTTCTGCTTCCGCTGACCTGCGTTTGATGGCGCTGATTGTGATTCTGCTGCGTGCCGGATTTGAGCTGAGCCGCGAGGCGCTGGCAAAGGTCGGTAAGCAAACCATTTTGTTGTCTTTTATTCCCGGCCTGCTGGAAGGCTCGACTATCGCGTGGCTTGGTCCGCGGTTTCTTCCGTTGACCCACCTGGAGTCGGCACTGCTGGGTTTTATTCTTGCGGCGGTTTCGCCCGCTGTCGTGGTTCCTCTGATGATCCGTTTTATTGAAAAACACCGCGGCGCGAAGAAAGGGATTCCGACGATGGTGCTGGCCGCGGCTTCGATGGACGACGTGTTTGCAATCACCATTTTTTCGGTGCTGCTGGGGATTTATAGCGGCGAGTCGGTACGGATCGGGTCGGCGCTGGCCGGGATTCCGGTTTCGATTATGCTAGGCATTGGTATTGGAGCGCTGGCGGGCTGGATTCTGCTGAAGCTGTTCGAGCGGTTTAATCCGCGCGCGACCAAGCGGACGTTGATTGTGGTCGGCGTTTCGATTCTGCTGGTGCGCGTACAGCAGCTTCTGGAAGGACACGTTCCGTTCGCCGCGTTGCTGGCGGTGATGGCGCTCGGTTTTGTGATTCTCGAAAAACGGGAGCATATGGCGCACGAGATTTCGTCCAAGCTCGGAAAAATCTGGATTTTTGCATCGATCCTGCTGTTTACGCTGGTCGGTGCGCAGGTGAATCTTCCGGTGGCGTTGGATGCCGGTGCGGCGGGGTTGGCGCTGATTGTCTGCGGGCTGGCTGCCCGCAGTGCCGGGGTCTGGCTTTGTCTGCTTCGCAGTCCGTTGAACACCAAAGAGCGGTTGTTTGCTATGGTTTCCTACTGGCCGAAGGCGACGGTGCAGGCGGCGATCGGCGCGGTTCCGCTGGCGGTGATGCTTCAGTTGGGCCGCGATCCGGCTCCGGGAAATATCATTTTGGCGGTGGCGGTGCTGAGCATCCTGTTTACCGCGCCGCTTGGGGCGTGGCTCATCGCCTGGGCCGGGCCGCGCCTGCTGTCCGATGACGGGTCGGATGAGCATGCGGCGCTGGATGCGGTCAGGGAAAGTAATACGTAACGAGTAATTCGTAATGGAGAGAATGTTTTTCCGGTTTTTTCCGATTACGTATTACGGATTACTTATTACGCACGGCTTGTATTCGACGTCCGTTCTGGAATAATCACAGTCCAATTTTAAGAGGAGTCCCATGGAAAATTTTACACCGAGAGCACAGCGCGTTTTGCATCTGGCCCGCAAAGAAGCTGAACAGTTTAATCACAACTATGTCGGCACGGAGCATGTTCTGCTCGGTCTGGTCGCTCTCGGAAGCGGTGTGGCGGTCAGTGCGCTTCAGTCGATGGGCGTGGATCTGCAGAGCCTGCGCCTTGAAGTGGAGAAGGCTGTCGGCACCGGTGCGGATACGAAGATGAGCGGGAACATTCCGTTCACTCCGCGCGCCAAAAAAGTTTTGGCGCTGGCGACCAGCGAAGCCCGCTCGCTGAATCACAGCTATGTCGGAACCGAACATATTCTGCTCGGCCTGCTTCGCGAAGGCGAGGGAATCGCCGCCCGCGTGCTCGAAAATATGGGCGTGGATCTCGAAGAGGCCCGCGAGGAAATTATGTCGATGCTCGATCCGGATTATGACGGATCCATGGAATCCGGCGAGGAAGAGGGGCCGGCCTTTGGTGATCCGCAGAAAGCCGCTGACGGCCAGGCGGTTAAAACGCCTGCGTTGAATGCATTCGGCCGCGATCTGACCGAGATGGCGAAGAAGGGTGAGCTTGATCCGGTGATCGGCCGCCACAACGAAATTGAACGTGTCATTCAGATTCTCTGCCGCCGCACGAAAAACAACCCGGTACTGCTCGGCGAAGCCGGGGTCGGTAAGACCGCGATTGCCGAAGGGCTGGCGCAGGCCATTGCGGACGGTACGGTGCCTCAACTTCTGGCGGACAAAAAGGTGGTTACGCTCGATCTCGCGCTGATGGTGGCGGGTACTAAGTATCGCGGACAGTTTGAAGAGCGTATCAAGGCGGTTATGGATGAAATCCGTAAAACAAAAAACGTTCTGCTGTTTCTCGATGAAATGCACACGATTGTCGGTGCCGGTTCGGCGGAAGGCACGATGGATGCCGCCAACATCATTAAGCCCGCGCTGTCGCGCGGCGAGTTGCAGTGTATCGGTGCGACGACGCTGAATGAATACCGCAAGTCGATTGAGAAAGACGCCGCGCTCGAACGCCGTTTCCAGACCGTCATGGTCAATGAACCGACGCAGGAAGAGACGGTTCAGATTCTCAAAGGTCTGCGTCCGAAGTACGAAGAGCATCATCATTCGAAAATCACAGATGCCGCGCTGGAAGCCGCCACGAAACTGTCGGCCCGCTATCTGCCGGATCGCTTCCTTCCGGATAAAGCGATTGATCTGATCGACGAGGCGGGCGCGCGCAGTCATATCTCCAACATGGCTAGACCGCCGGAGTTTCAGGAATTCCGCCAGCGGCTGATGGAGTCGCAGCATAAAAAAGATGTGGCGATCCGCGAACAGAAGTTTGAGGAGGCCGCTGCGATGCGCGACGCCGAACGCAAGGCCAAAGAAGAGCTCGACGCGGCCATGAAGACATGGGAGTCGGAGCAGAAAGAAAATGTTTCAATCGTCGATGAAGAGGAAATCCGCATCATCGTTTCAAAGTGGACCGGTGTGCCGGTCGATAAAATGGGCGAACAGGCACTGGCCAAGTTGCTTCAGATGGAAGCGCAGATTGAAAAGAGCGTGATCGGACAAAACGAAGCGGTTTCGGCGATTTCGCGCGCGCTGCGCCGCTCGCGCGCCGAGCTGAAAGATCCGCGCCGCCCGATCGGCTCTTTTGCGTTCCTCGGCCCGACGGGGGTTGGGAAAACGATGCTGGCCAAAGAACTGGCGCGGTTTATGTTCGACGATCCGGATGCCCTGATTCAGATCGACATGTCGGAATACATGGAAAAATTCTCCTCGTCGCGTCTGGTCGGTTCGCCGCCCGGTTATGTGGGGCATGATGAAGGTGGACAGCTGACCGAGCGCGTGCGCCGCCGTCCGTATTCCGTGGTGCTTTTTGACGAGGTGGAAAAGGCCCATCCGGATGTCATGCATATGCTGTTGCAGATTCTGGAAGAAGGACGACTGACCGACAGTCTCGGCCGCAGTGTGGATTTCCGCAATACCATCGTCATCATGACGTCCAACGTCGGTGCCAGCCATATCTCTAAAGGCGGGCTGGGCTTTGCGCCGGATCGTGAAGAAAACGATTATGAGAAGTCGCAAGCTGTCATGATGGCGGCCTGTAAAGAGACCTTTAAGCCGGAACTGGTCAATCGTCTTGATGACATCATTGTGTTCCGCCAGCTGAACGAAAAAGATATCGAAGTCATTCTCGGTCTCGAAATCGCCCGCGTGCAGGAGCGTGTCTCCGCGCGGAAGATCGCGATCGAGCTGTCGGACGAGGCGAAGAATTTGCTTATCAAAAAGGGATTCGACAAAGCCTACGGCGCGCGTCAATTGCGCCGTTCGGTCGAGCGCAATCTGGAAGATCCGTTGGCGGAGGCGATCCTGCGCGGAGAAGTCGCGAACGACAAGCCGGTTGCCATCGGTGTTGCTGACGAGAAACTGACGTTTGTTCAGGAGGGATAACCCGGTTTTCCAATCTTTGGAAAAGCCGGGACTTACTTAGGCTTGCTGGGCATAGTGGTTTAAAACGGCAAGCAGTTCTTCACGGTGGATCGGTTTGGAAAGATAATCGTTCATGCCGGCCTCAATAAACTTTTCCCGGTCACCTTTCATGGCGTGGGCGGTTAATGCAATGATCGGCAGGGTCTGGTTGTGCTCCCGTATGAAGGCCGTGGCCTGGAGGCCGTCCATGACCGGCATTTGAATGTCCATGAGGATGAGGTCGTATGCCTGACTCTCTTCGGAGGGGGTTGGCAGGCTGAGTTTTTCGAGCGCGATCTGGCCGTTTTCCGCGACATCAATCTGACAGCCTTCTTTTTCGAGCATCTTTAAGACAACCTTCCGGTTGAGCTGATTGTCTTCTACCAGCAAAATGCGAAGCGCCCGTGTCAGGGTGTGATCTTCAGATGATGAAGTAGATTTTACAACTCTTGATACCGCCAGCGGGAAGGCAACGCGAAACGAAAACAAGGCTCCGTGATCCGGCTCGCTAGAGACATTCAGAAGGCCGCCCATCTTCTCGACAATCCGGCGGGAGATGGTGAGACCCAGGCCTGTACCTCCGTATTTGCGGGTGTGGGATCCGTCTGCCTGTGTGAACTCCTGGAAAATAATGGGCTGTGCTTCTTTAGATATTCCGATCCCGGTGTCCTCAACATTGAATTCCAGCGTACAGGCGATTCCGGTTTTTCCGATACACCGGACGAAAACTTTCACATAGCCTTCGTGGGTGAATTTTAATGCGTTTGCCATGAGGTTCATGAGGACCTGCCGCAGGCAGCCTTCGTCGGTTCGGACCGCTCTGGGGACATCATCGCCGCAGTCGATATGAAGGGACAGGCCTTTGCTTTTGAAGGCCGGAGTGAAAAATTTATTTAACTCGCTCAGCATGGATGGAATGCAAACAATTTCGTCTTTCAGCGTGAACTTTCCGATTTCAATGCGGGACAGATCGAGAATGTCATTGATGAGGGACATTAGATTTTTTGCTGAGGAGGAAATGGTTTGGAGATAGTCGGCCTGCTCCGGCGTCAGGACGGTGTCTTCCATAAGTTGCGCCATGCCGATGATGCCGTTCATGGGCGTGCGTATTTCATGTGACATATTTGCCAGAAATTCACTTTTGCTCCGGCTGGCATTTTCTGCACGTTCTTTGGCACGCTTCAGTTCGGCATGCAGATGCTGATCTTCCGCTTGCCGTTCGTCGAGACGTTGAACCATATGGTTGATTCCACGTTCAAGAAGACCCAGCTCATCCACAGAGTCGATGTGGTTGATGCGCGCACTGTAGTTGCCGCCAGCGACGGCGTGCAGGCAAGAGATGGATTCGGTGATACGCGGCATCGTTAACCGGCGAATTAGAAATGCACCCACGAGTGTAGTCAGAAGAACGCAGATCAGTCCGCCGGTAAAGAAAAGGGATGCAATCTCCCTCTTTTTCATGGAGGCCCGTCCGGTATCGATCTCTTGATATAAAGTTCCCAGATATTTTCCGTCCGTGAACAGCGGGGTCGAAATGATCAGATATTTGCTGCCGTTCTTAAACCGCCGGACGGTTGCGAGTTCATTTGTCGTGTTAAAATCAACGTCCATGGACGTAAGCATCGTTCCCTCTTTTGCCGGTTCGGTGCAGTAGTGGATGCACCGGTCTGTTCGACTTACCGAGGCATAAACAACCCGTTCCCCGATCAAATCCGATAGCGCCTTTTGATCCCGGACAGCGCTGTAGGGGAGCGCCTTCTGGTTTATGAGGCGGCCGGGAATCCGGGCCTGTGCAAAAAGCTGTTCATCGATTTGCTTCGAAAAAAGCCGCGTGCAGTATATGCCGAGGCTGGAAAAACTGATGGAGGTTATCACAAAGATGGCCAGACCCAGCTTGAACGCCAAAGAGTTTAGTTTTTTTTTCATATTTACGGTTTTTTTGTAATAATTTGGAAGGCTTCGGCAGCGCTGATTTCACCGTGCAGAAGAGAAGGAAGGGTCTCAAATGTCCGGTTAATGGCACACGTCTCTTTGAGCGAAAAGACATCCGGACGGAGATTTCTGTTTTTAGCCAGCTTGCGCTGATATTCGGCAAAATTATCCCGCCCGTACTCGGGATCGTACAGATTCCCTTTCAGGCCGGTAGGATTCTTGGTGTACCGAACCCATTTTTCGGCGATTTCCGGGCGGCTCCAAAACTGCATTAACTTTACGGCGGCATCCCGGTTCGGGCTGTTTTTCATGACCGCCCAGACGGGGATGAATCCCCCGGCATAAAAGGTCTGTTTTTGAAAGCCGGGCATTTGTGCCAGTCGCAGTTTTGGAAGCAACTCGGGGAAATCGGCCTCAATCAGATTATACCGCCACGTCGGATCAATCAGAAACAGCGCTTTATCTTCCGCTAGCAAGCGCGCCGCATCCTGCCAAGAGGTGTTTTCATATAACAGCGGGTGAAAATTCCCGATGGATTCAAAGGCATCCAGAACCTGCCTGGTTTTTCCGTCGACATCAGACAGAGGCGAAGAGAGATATAGATTGTAGGCCATTCGGTGAAATGAACCGGACATTTTGAAATCGACGAATGCAGAAACCGGAACGTCGGCTGTCCGGTTGTAGTTATCCACCTGTTGCGCATAGTGAAGCAGGTCGTCCACTGTCATTTCTTCTTCGTGAATGTTCAGCCCCAGTTTTTTCGCGACGGTTGTGTTATACCAGAGCGCATAGAAAAATCCCTCGATATAGGGGCCGGTAAATACACCGCCGGTTTCCTTGAAGGCCGCGCCGCCGTCAATCGCTTCCGGTTTTTGTGTTGCTGTAAATCCGGGGACTTCTGAGAAATCAACCAGATGTTTCTGACCCCAATCCGGATCATTCAGCAGGTTGGCAACACGGTTGTAAATAAACGTGTCCAGCCAAACCACATCCCAGGTAATGTCTCCTGACTGGATCATATCTGCAATAAACCGGGATTCTGTCTCTATGCTTTTTTCCGGAAGAATATCGTCGGCAAAGGTGAACTGAACCGCTATTTCCTGATTTTCAAAGGTAAAATCGTCCAAAACATCACGAACCAGTTTTTCACGCGATCCTTCGCCCTTCCAGTGCCCCATCCAGCGGAGTGTTCGGCTGGATGGTACCGTTGGGTTTTCAGCTTGCAGACGGGCCGTCAGGCAGAAAAAAACGGCCAGAATAGAAAAGAAACAACGCTGATACATATGGGGTTCTTCTACGACACTGTCAGGAGAGGATCAAGTCTAATTAGGGTAAATCACCGGGATTAACAACATTGCAAACACCGGCAGTAAACGAGAAGGCAACCGGGGCGTATTTCTCCTTTGTTTCCGTCGCATCCTTCTGTAAATTCGCCGCTTCCAATGATTGGAAAGTTTTCTGGGGGATGGAAAATTTAACTATGCAAACAATTGCCATACTGGGAACGGGGCTGATGGGCTCTTCGCTGGGGCTCGCGTTGCGCAAGCGTAATGTGCCTGTGCGTATTCATGTCTATGCCCGCCGCGCCGAAACCCGCGAGGTTGCGGTGAATCTTGGAATTGCAAATGCCGTTTTTGCCGATCCGGCCAAAGCGGTTCAAGACGCGGATCTGATTGTTTTTTGCGTGCCGGTTCTGACCATTCCGGAACTGGCAAAAGCCTGCTGCACCGGGCTGAAATCCGGTGCCGTTCTTACCGATGTCGGCAGTACGAAAGCGTGCCTGAACAAACTGATGCCGGATGTATTGGCTGGAACGGGTGCTGAATTTATCGGATCGCACCCGATCTGCGGCTCGGAACAGCAGGGCATTGAAGCCGGCTCTTCGGATTTATACGAGAGGGCGGTGACGGTGGTGACTCCGTCGATGCTGTCGAATGAGGCATCGCTTGAAAAAGTTTCCAACCTTTGGAAAAACGCCGGATCGTCAGTGGTCGTAATGGATGCCGTCGCTCATGACAAAATTCTTGCGGCAACCAGCCATCTGCCGCATGTGGTTGCGGCGGCGCTGGCCCTTTCGGCGGGCGATAGCGGTTTGTTTTGCGGAAGCGGATTCCGCGACACCACCCGGATTGCCGACGGCTCGCCGCAGGTCTGGAGCGATATCGTCCGCACCAATGCCCCGGCGCTGACCGAATCGTTGAAAACGTTTCGCGACCGGTTGGATTCACTTGAAGCACTGATTCAAGAGGGCGACGGCGAGAAGCTGGCCAACTGGTTTGCCGCCGCCCGTGATAAACGCAAGGAGCTTCTCCGCTGATGCACACAAAAACGGTTTATCCGGTTTCAACCTTCGGCGGTGAACTGCGCGTTCCCGGCGACAAAAGCGTTTCGCAGCGCATTGCCATGCTGGCGGCGCTGGCCAAAGGCACGTCGGAAGTACACGGCTTTCTGCGCGGTGAAGATGCCATCAGCACACTGAGCGCCATGTGTTCGCTGGGTGCCTCGGCGAAATTTGAAGGCGAAGTTCTGAAGATCACCGGCACCGGCGGGAAGTTTAAAGAACCCGCTAATCCGTTGGATATGGGCAACTCCGGCACCGGCACCCGCCTGCTGGCCGGTTTACTGGCCGGACAGAAAATGAATGTGACGATGGCTGGCGACGCCTCGCTTTCCCGTCGACCGATGGGGCGCATAAAAACCCCGCTGGAGCTGATGGGCGCACAGATTGAGCTGACCGGCGAGAAGGGGACGCTGCCGCTGACCATTCACGGCTCACCGTTGCATGGAATCCGCTATGAACTTCCAATGGCCTCGGCGCAGGTGAAATCCTGTGTATTGCTGGCCGGTCTTTTTGCAGAAGGCAAGACGACGGTTGTTGAGCCGCGCCCGACGCGCGACCATACCGAAAAACTTTTCCAAACATTGGAAATTCCGCTTCACATCGACGGGTTGGAAATCAGCTTGAACGGCTTCGGCCCGAACGGCCCGCAGATTACAGCCCGTAAGCTGACGGTGCCGGGCGATTTTTCGAGCGCTGCGTTCTGGATCGCCGCCGTGGCGGCACGCCCCGGCGCGGAGCTGACGGTGCGCGGGGTCGGGCTGAATCCGCGCCGTACGGCGTTGCTGGATGTCCTGAAACGCATGGGTGCGCAAATCGAAGTCGAGTTTTCCGAGGAATCCGGCGATCCGATCGGCACTGTTTTTGTACGCGGCGCTCCGTTGCGCGGAACAAAAATCGGCGGCGATGAAATTCCAAATTTGATTGATGAGCTGCCGATGCTCGCGGTGACCGGCGCGCTGGCAACAGGTGCCACGGTGATCCGCGACGCCGCGGAGCTGCGATTGAAGGAATCGGACCGCATCGCGGTGACGGCCGCACATCTGCGGGCATTCGGCGTGGAGGTTGAAGAGCATCCGGACGGCATGACGGTTCACGGCCCGGCAAGACTGCATTCACCGGCAGAACCGCTGGCCTCGCACGGCGATCATCGTATCACCATGTCGATGGCGATGTTGGCGACGTTTTCTGATGTACCGGTGACGCTGACGCAGGTTGGCTGCGTGGCGACTTCGTATCCTGATTTTTGGAATCATTTAAAACAGCTGGGCGGAAAGGTTGAATGAACAGACAGCGTATTATTGCAATTGACGGGCCGGCGGCTTCCGGCAAATCCACCGTGGCGCGCGAAGTGGCAAAACGGATGAGCAACTGTATCTATGTGGATTCGGGTTCGTTGTATCGCGGGGTGACCTGGAAGATGATTCAGTCTGGAGTGAACACAAAGAATCCGTTGCTGGTTCTGCCGGTGCTGCTGAAATCGAAATGGAAGTTTGAAGTGCGCGACCGCGCCGTGGTTTTTTCGATCGACGGTGTGGAGCCCGGCGAGGCGCTTCGTGATAAGGATGTCCGCGAAGCGGTTTCCGATATCGCGGCGATTCCCGGCGTTCGTATTTTTGTGGTGCGTAATCTGCGTAAGCTGAAAAAGCTGGGTTCGCTGGCAATGGAAGGCCGCGACATCGGTTCGGTGGTTTTCCCGAAAACACCCTATAAATTTTATCTGGATGCCAACCCGGAAGAACGGGCGAACCGCCGCCATGCGGAACTGGCGGCCAAAGGAGAAACCGAAAAGGCGCAGGAAGTACTCGAATCGCTTCAGCGGCGCGACCAGAAAGATTCCTCGCGCAAAACCGCTCCGCTGAAAATTGCGGACGGCGCGTATGTGATCGACACCTCCGGACACGGCATCGAAGAGGTGACGCGCATTCTGATGGATCGCATTGCGGAACTCGAAAAGCCGCGCACCGATAAGATGTTGAATCCGGTCTGGTACCATATCACCTGTAAATTTTTCGGAATCTGTCTGTCGGTTGTGAACCGGTATAAAATTTACGGGTTGAAGAATATCCCGGAAACCGGCGGCGTGATTATCGCCTCAAATCATGCCAGCTATATCGATCCGCCTGTGGTCGGTGCGAGCAGCCGCAAGAAGCGGATGACCCATTTTATGGCGCGCGACACGCTGTTCCGCAATCCGCTGATGGGCGCGTTCCTGCGCCGGGTCGGCGTGATCCCGCTCGATCGGGACAAGGGGGATATCAAGGCCATGAAAACCGCTATTCAATTGTTGAAGGATGGGGCCTCCGTCGCTTTGTTTCCGGAGGGGACACGGTCAGTGGATGGAACGTTGCAGCCGCCGAAGCCGGGAATCGGTTTTCTGGTAGCCAAAGGCCATGCTCCGGTAGTGCCGGTTTATGTCCATGGTTCCTATGAGGCATGGTCGAAACACAGCGGCGGCCTGAAATTCAAGCCGGTTGCGGTTGTTTTCGGAAAGTTGATCACTCGGGAGGAAATCCTCGGGCTAGGCGAGGGGCGCGCGGCGTATTCGCTGATCGGCGAGTTGATTATGAAGCGTATTGCAGAGTTGAAAGAAAATTTTGAAAAAGGACTGATTCATGAGTAAGCAGGTAAAAACAGCGATTTCCCCGACACGGGAAGAAAACTATCCGGAGTGGTATCAGCAGGTGGTGCGCGCCGCCGAACTGGCCGAGAACAGCGATGTGCGCGGCTGTATGGTGATTAAGCCGTGGGGCTACGCGTTGTGGGAAAATATCCGTACCGCGCTGGACAAATATTTTAAGGATACCGGCCATGTGAATGCTTATTTTCCGCTGTTCATTCCGCTGAGCTATCTGGAAAAAGAAGCCGAGCATGTCGAAGGGTTTGCTAAAGAGTGTGCGGTGGTTACGCATCACCGCCTCGAAGCCGGACCAAACGGAAAATTGATTCCGGCGGGTGAACTTGAAGAACCACTGGTTGTTCGTCCAACGTCTGAAACCATCATTGGAGCGACGTATGCCAAGTGGGTGCAGAGCTACCGCGATCTGCCGATTCTGATCAACCAGTGGGCCAACGTGGTTCGCTGGGAAATGCGCACCCGTCTGTTCCTGCGAACGGCGGAGTTCCTCTGGCAGGAGGGGCACACCGTTCATGAAACGAGTGAAGAAGCGTGGGAAGAAACCGTTAAAATGCTGAAGGTCTATAAACAGTTCGCAGAAGAGTACATGGCCATGCCGGTGCTGATCGGTGAAAAGACCGCTGGCGAGCGGTTTCCCGGCGCAGTGAACACGCTCTGCATTGAGGCACTGATGCAGGACTGCAAAGCACTGCAGGCGGGAACCAGTCACTTCCTCGGTCAGAACTTTGCAAAATCTTCAGGAATTCAGTTTCAATCCCGCGAGGGTCAGCTGGAAACGGCGTGGACGACATCGTGGGGCGTTTCAACCCGTTTGATCGGCGGGATGATTATGACGCACGCCGATGATGACGGCATGATTATGCCGCCAAGGCTTGCCCCGTCGCACATCGTCATTCTGCCGATTATTCGCAAGGATTCGGATGAGGCCGCCATTTTAAAATACTGTAACGAGACCGCAGCACTGCTCCGCGCGCAAAACTATGCCGGACGCCCCGTTGAAGTAGTTGTCGACAGCCGCGATATTAACGCCGGTGAAAAGGGCTGGCAGTGGGTCAAAAAGGGCATTCCGGTTCGCGTTGAAATCGGTCCGCGCGATATGGAGAACGAAGCGGTTTATGTGGCGCGCCGCGATAAAGGTGCGAAGGAAAAATACGGACAGTCCCGTGCGGAGTTTGTTTCTTCCATCGCCGATGTACTGGCCGATATGCAGAAAAATCTTTTTGACCGCGCCTTTACGTTTCGTGCGGAAAACACCCGTGAAATCGACAACTGGTCCGATTTTGTCGCGTTCTTCAAAGAAGGTCGTGGCGGATTTGCGCTCGCACATTGGGATGGCACCGAAGAAACAGAAAAGAAAATTAATGACGAATTGTCTGTGACCATCCGCTGTATTCCGTTTGATTGCGAACAAGGCGGCGCAGGAAAATGTGTGCTTAGCGGACAGCCCAGCAAGGGTCGCGTCGTATTTGCAAAAAGTTATTAACCCGGCGAAAGGAAACGAACATGGCAAAGAAAAGATTTAACATCAAAGGAACCAAGGACTTTCTGGTCGCCGCGGTTTTCTTAGGTTTCCTTTGTGCATGGTCGATCAGCGATGCCTGGTTTCCAACTGAAAAGGTCTTAAAAA
Source organism: Kiritimatiellales bacterium (assembly GCA_028692515.1). Lineage (GTDB taxonomy): Bacteria > Verrucomicrobiota > Kiritimatiellia > Kiritimatiellales > Tichowtungiaceae > Tichowtungia. Next base: position 13,161 of record JAQUXG010000007.1, read on the forward strand.
GACATCCGCGGGAAATTGAAGTTTCCTTCAAGATTTCCGGCGTAGTGAAACATATCGCGGTCAAGCCCGGTGATGACGTCAAAGGGGAGGCCGTTCTGGCTACCCTTTATGATGAAACTCATCGGGTCAGAGAGACCGAAGCAGAGGCTGCTTTTGATGCCGCGAAGACAGCAAAGAGCCCGGATGTCGAAGAGAAACTGAATGCACTGCAGAAAGCCCGGGAAGATTTACGCGCCTGTACGATTAGAAATACCAATTTTAAATGGACAAGTACTCATGGGGAAGAGGTGTTGTACGGAACCGTCTGCCGGGTTCTATCGGACGTTTCAACGTACGTCGAGGCGGGTACGCCGATCCTGACGATTACACCGGTGGATACATTTTATCAGTTTAATAAAACGCTTTCGGTGCTGTCGTTTATCGGGATGATCGCCGCACTGGTTTTTCACCGGATTGCGTCGCGGTGAGAAAACGGTTCTGAATAGAGCTTGACCGCATAAGCGGTCGAACTAAGATGGTCGTCTGTCTTGAGCTGTAACCTCTTACAGCTAAGATGATTCGAAAGAGGGGATGATATGACAAAACGAGATTTAGTGGTTCGCATTGCAGACGAGACCGGCCTGATCCAGCAGGATGTGGCCGCCATTCTCCAGAAGTCGCTGGATTACATTGTCGAAGCGCTTCAAAAAGGCGAAACCGTTGAATTCCGCAATTTTGGTGTGTTTGAAATTAATGTTCGTAAAGCCCGGATCGGCCGTAATCCCAACAAGCCGGAAGATGTCGTGACCATTCCCGAACGCCGCGTGGTTAAATTTAAACCCGGCAAGATCATGAAACAACAGATCACCGGCATCTAGACATGGCTTCCACCTCTCACCAGCCCATCCAGGGCATGTCCGACATCGCCCCTCCGGATGTCGCCCTCTGGCAAATGATCGAACAGCGCGCGCGCGAAATATTCGCGCGTTATCGCTTTTCAGAGGTTCGCACGCCCGTTCTCGAAAAGCTCGATCTCTTTACCCATTCTCTCGGCGACACCACCGATGTGGTGACTAAAGAGATGTACACGCTTGAAGATCGCGGCGGCCGTAAATTCGCTCTGCGTCCCGAAGGAACCGCCGGTGCCATCCGCTACGTCGCTTCCGGCGGCGACGAAACCGCTAATGCGCGCATCTTCTATATGGGCCCCATGTTTCGTTGCGAACGTCCGCAGGCCGGACGCAAACGCCAATTTCACCAGATCGGCCTTGAGGCCGTCGGGGCGCCTAATCCGCTGGCTGACGCCGAGGTAATTGCTCTTCAGGTTCATCTGCTCGCCGCGTGGGGACTCGAAGGGGCGAAAATTCGTCTGAATACGATCGGTCTGCCCGAAGACCGCGCGGCCGTGATTGCCGGGTTGCGCGAAGCGATTCGTCCCCGTTTGCACGAACTGCCCGAGGATGCACAGCAGCGTTTTGAAACCAACGTGTTGCGTTTGCTGGACTCCAAAGATCCGGAAGTTCAGAAAATCATCGCCGGTGTTCCGCCGGTCATTGAATTCATGAGTGCGGAGTCGCGCGCCTATCTCGAAACCGTCATTGCCACGCTGCGCAAACTCGAAATCAATGTAGAAATCGACAGCTCGCTGGTACGCGGCCTCGACTATTACGTTCACACCGTCTGGGAAGTGGTGCACAGCGGCCTCGGCGCACAAAACGCGCTCGCGGGCGGCGGACGTTACCGCATCAATGTCGGCGGAAAATCGATTGACGGCGTCGGCTTTGCCATGGGTGTTGAGCGGGTGATTGCTTCGCTTGAAGCGACCGGCATTACCGCCGCACAGTTTGCGCCGCCGCCGCCGGTTTTCATCATTTCACTCGGCGAAGCGGCGCTGAATGAAAACCTGCTTCTGCTTCAGATGTTGCGGTTGCGCGGCATCGCTTGCGAGATGGAACTGACCGCCCGCAAAGTGCAGGCGCAAATGCGCCGTGCCAATAAATGCGGTGCACAGCACGTCATTATCCGCGGTGACAGCGAACTTGAAAAAGGAATCTTTGTTTTAAAAAATATGGCGGACGGCACGCAATGCGAAGTCGAACTGCCGGAACTGATGCTTCGGCTGGAGAAGGGCGGGGCCTGATGCCGACGATTTTATATATCAACGGCTGGCGCCTTTTTTTTTACATGAACGAGGGAAACGAACCGCCGCATGTTCACTGCACCAAGGCGGACTGTGATGCCAAATACTGGCTGAACACCGCCGGGTTTGACATTATTCCAGCATACGAATACAACCTGTCTCCGGCCGATCGAAAAGCAATCCGGAAGATTGTTTTTACACACTTCGACTATATCGTCGAAAAGTGGACAGAATTTCAGAGGAACAGGCATGAATAAAATTCATCAGGTTCAAGACATAACGTTTGAGGGCGGGAAGCTTCTGCTGACAGTTGACGGGCAGCAGGTTTCTAAAAATCTTTCGGAGCTTTCG
>JAQUXG010000008.1 GCA_028692515.1 Kiritimatiellales bacterium
ATATGTTTATGAAAAAAATACAACCGGAACAATTCACGGAACAGTTAAAATCCGTTTGCGGCGATAATTTGCAGTCGGTGATGCTGTACGGCTCGGCGGCGGCGGGCGACTACGTCGAAAAAGGATCGGATTACAACCTGCTGATTGTGCTCAACGACTTGCAACCTTCGATTCTTCGGAATCTGGCCAAGCCGGTCGCGGCATGGGAAAAAGCCGGCAACCCGACCCCATTGCTGTTCACGCGCAAACGGTTGGCGGAAGCCGCCGATGTCTTTCCGATTGAACTGCTCGATATGCGCGATTCGCGCAAGGTGCTCTTCGGCGACGACGTGATCGACGGCCTTGCGATCAGCACCGCGAATCTGCGGTTGCAAGTCGAACGCGAGCTGCGTTCCGCGCTGATTCAGTTGCGCCGGAGCTATCTGTCTGCATCGGCCAACCCGCGCAAACTGGCGGCGTTGCTGAGTGGCTCACTTTCCGGCGTGCTGGTGATCTTCCGCGCCGCGCTGCGGCTCTATGAGAGCCCGGTGCCGTCCGAAAAGTTCCAATCCTTGGAAAAACTGAACGCGCATGTGCCGGTGGCGGTCGATGATTTTCGTCAGATCAACGGATTGAAAACCAGTGCGTTGAAAGTTAAAAATCTGGATGTGGAAAAACTGTTTGAGAATTATCTAAAATCGATTGAAGCCGTCGTTGATGCGGTGGATCAACTTTAAAAAGGAGAATGCGATGAAAAAAATATGGATTGGACTGGGAATTGTTCTGTTGTTGATTGTGATGATGGTTAGTTCCTACAACCATGTTGTCAGCTTACAAGAAAGTGTTGACCCTCAATGGGCCAATGTGGAAACGGTCATGCAGCGCCGCTTTGATCTGATTCCGAATCTGGTGAATACGGTGAAAGGCTATGCCTCTCACGAAAAAGAACTGCTGACCAAAGTGACGGAGCTGCGCAGTCAGTGGGCGGCTGCCGGAACACCGGATGAAAAAGTCGCTGTCGCCAACCAGATGCAGGGCGCTCTCGGTCGCCTGATGATGGTGGCCGAAAACTATCCGGATCTTAAAGCCAACCAGAACTTTCTCGCCTTGCAGGATGAACTGGCCGGAACAGAAAACCGGATTTCGGTCGAACGCCGCCGCTATAATGAAGCGGTGAAGGCCTACAACGTTTCAATCCGCCGTTTCCCCGGCTCGATCTGGGCGGGAATGTTCGGGTTTGAACGCCGCACGCCATTTGAAGCCGCTCCGGAAGCTTCCGCTGTCCCGAAGGTCTCGTTCTAACGCTTTCTTCCAAACCTCCTGTCACGCCGGAGTCCCGCTGAGAGCGGGACGAAGGTGGATGGAAATCAAGGCTTCGCTCTTGCCAATGCGGGAGGGCTTCCGTACTCTCTGGCGCATGAATTTGAAACAGAACTGCGCACATTTCGCGAAATTCCTGGCCGTCTTTACTCTGCTGACCGCGACGGGCTGTTCAACAGCGCTTCCGTATCAGGAAAGCCGCGCCGGGAATTATTTTTATCTCAACCCATTGTCTCATAAGCCGGCGACATCGAAGGATCATTTGGCGTATGTCCAGTCGCTCCGGGATCAGGGCCATCTTACGCGCGCCCGGGAGCAGGCTGAGGTTCTGGTAAAGCGCTGGCCTGATAGCGCTGAAGCGGCGGCTGCCAAGCAGGCCGTTGCGGACATTTATTTTGAGCAGGGAAAAAATCAGAAAGCATTCACGGCTTACGAGGAACTGATTAAGCAGTATTACACCGGCATCAAAGATTATGATGCCATTCTTGACCGCCAGTACACGCTCGCAACGAAAGAAATGAACCGGAAACGGATGCGCTGGCTTTTCGGCGGTTACCGTGCGCCGGAGCGGGCTGTGCCGTTGTTTGAGTCCATCATCCAGAACGCGCCGCAATGGGAACGTGCCCCCGAAATGCAATACATGATCGGGCAGGCCTACCAGAAGAATGATGAGCAGGAAATGGCGGTCGTCGCTTACTCCACGGTTGAATATCGTTATCCGGACAGCTCCTTTGCCGAAAAATCCGCCGTTGCAAAACTCGACAGCTTCAAAGAGCTGGTGGAATCTGTTCCTTACAGCGTGGACATCCGCGAGCAGGCTCAGCTTTCTGCTGGAATGTTCCCGGAGCTCTACACCAACTCGCAGCACATCGCCGAAGTGCAGATGTTCAGCAACAACCTCCGGGACCTCTCCGCGCAGTACAACTATGAAATCGGCCAGTTTTACGAGCGGGTTCCTCGTCCGGCACGCAACGAGTCCGCCGCGATTTACTATCGCAAAGTGAACGATCAATTTGCGGGAACCCAATATGCCGCGCTGGCCGCCGAACGCCTGCGCGTTCTTTTCCCGGGCGGCGATGTAATGCTCGCTGACGGCACGAAAGCACCGATTCGTCCTGCCGGCGGAGGCGTTGCCGCAGGTGCCGGTATTGGCACCGGCACCGGCTCTGCGGTCCGGGTTGAGCCCAAAGAACTTCCGGCGCGAACCGTTACCGATCCGGACGCCATTGAAGTCACCGCTGATCGTCTGGAATATTCCGGCGACCTGTTGGTTGGCGAAGGCAATGTGGCGGTTCAGCAGACCGGTGCCAGTCTGCAGGCCGATCGCGTGACCGTGAATTCCGAAACCGGCGAGATCCGCGCCAGTGGAAATGTTCTGATGATTCGCGAAGACAACCGCTGGGAAGGACAGGAACTGGTTTATAACTACAAGACGCGCGAGGGAACCTTCGGTAAATCCTTCATGTATTTTGATCCGGCCTATATCACCGCGGATCGCACCGAGCGGATTTCCACTAATGAATTTGTGATGTATAACGCCACGATCACCACCTGCTCCGGGGAAAATCCGGCGGTTTACGTCAAGGCGAAAGAGGTTCGGGTGCTGGATGAGAAGAAAGCCAGCGGCGTTTTTCTAAAAGCCAAACACGTCACCTTCTACGTTGGCCCCGTTCCGGTTTTCTACACACCGGTATGGCAACGTCACCTCGGCTATCGCGTGTTTACCTGGACGGTGGGCGTTGGTGGAAATCTAGGAGCCTTTGTAATGGGCCGCGCCACGCTGCATCCCACCGAATGGCTGACCTCCATCACGCATTTCGACCTCTATTCCGCCCGCGGGCTGGGATTGGGTCAGGACTTTAAATGGACGACTCCGCACGGCAAGGGCGGCATTGAGACCTACTACATCAATGACGGCGATCCGTATGGCGGCAAGAACGATAATGCGATTGAAAAAGCCTTGATCGATTCAGAACGCTATCGTGTGAAAATCACGCATCACGAACAGATCGACGACGAAACCTATTTCGCCACCCAGATCAACTGGCTCAGCGACCCGATGATCCTCCGGGATTTCTTTAACGACGAGTATGCGCGTTCGGCCAATCCGGAAAATTATGCGGTGGTGCAGCGTTCCACCGAAGACTACGCGGCCAGCCTGCGGATTGATCATCGCATGAACGACTTCTACACAGCAGTGGACCGCAATCCTGAGTTAACCTACGACCGGTACCGCTCACAGATCGGCGAATCACCGTTTGTCTTCGAGAGCGAGAATAGCGCGGTGTATCTTGACAGCCTGCATTCCTCAACGAATGCTCCGCTGATTCCTGACTACAACAGCGTCCGTTTGGATACGCACAATCAGGTCTTCCTGCCGTTGCGCTTTGACGAGTTCTTCAACGTCATCCCGCGCGCCGGTTACCGCGGCACCTGGTACAGCAACACCCCTGGCGGCGACGCGAAACTGCGGAATATGTTTGAGCTCGGCACGCTGACCTCCTTCAAGGCCTATAAGACGCTGACCGAGAAGAGCAGTTACTTTGGAACCGGCCTGCAGCATATCGTTGAGCCGTATGCCGACTACAGCTACCGCTACTCGACGGTTCACACCAACGAGCTGTATCAGTTCGATTCCATCGATGCGCTCGACGAGCAGAACGCCATTCTCTTCGGAACGCGCAACCTCCTGCAGAGCAAGCGTGGCGCCAAGAGGATTGCGAACGTGCTCGATAGCGATATCCACACCTCCTACCGCGTTGATCCGGCGAGCGGAGAAAAGCGGTTTGGTAATCTCGTGGCGGATGCAGAGATGAGCCTGACCGATAATCTCTATCTGCGGGCCGGTGCTGAGTATAACTGGTACACCCGCGAATTAAGTCCCGCCAACGCGCGCATTAAATGGGTCACCGAAGACCAGAGCGAATACAGTTTTGAATACCGCTATCTGGCCGGAACCCGTTCGCTCTTCACACCGCGGGCCAGACTCTTCCCGAACGACAAGTGGTCCTACGAACTTTCCGCCAGCTACGACAGCCTGTACGACGAGTGGTATGAGCGCAAGATTCTCATCAACCATAAGTTCGACTGCATTGGCATGGGCGTCGGCCTGAAAATCGACAAAGACGACCAGCCGATGTTATGGCTCCAGTTCTGGCTGAACGCTTTCCCGGAAAGCCTTCTGAATCTCTAGAGCAGTTAATGGTTTAATTGCCGTAGATGGTGTTGTTGCCGGTGGCATAAATAGTTGCTCAGGCAATGCACACAGTCACTCGGTTTGTCGCCAACTTGATCATTGAGAAATAATGGAATGCTCATCGGAATAACTGAAGGATCAAAAATGGGACTGAGCGGATTTTACTTATTGTGGATCGAGTTGGTTTTAATCGCGTTGATTGGGAGTGGCATGCCGGGCGTTGCCTCCGGGGAAGTTTCGATTCCGGGAGATTATTATGCCTCACGGGCGGATAAAGTTCCCGAGCGGATTATTCTCTCTTATTCTGACGATCCAGCGACAACCATCTCGGTCACATGGAGAACCGGGGACGGGGTGGACTCTCCCGAAGCGCAAATTGCCCTTGCCGGAAACAATAAGGCATCGCTTGAATCCAATGCGGTTTCGGAAAAAGCGGTCAGCCAGTCTTTGGCAATTGGAACCAAAACCGTTTATCAGATCAAGCAGCATTCGGTTACGTTTCGGGGGCTTTTGCCGGATACGGCGTATTGCTACAGAGTGGAAGGCGGCGGTGAATGGAGTGAGTGGTTTCAGTTCAGAACCGCCAGCACGTCACCGAAGCCTTTCCGGTTTATCTATCTGGGGGATGCTCAGACAGAACTCAAAGAACATTTTTCAAGAGTTGTGAGAAGCGCCTTTGCCCATGCGGGTGACGCGGCTTTCGTAATCCATGCCGGAGACCTCGTTTCCAAATCGCTCAGTGATAATTGGTGGGGTGACTGGTTCGATGCGCTTGGCTTTATTTCAGGAACGGTTCCGCAGCTTCCGGTTCCCGGAAATCATGAGTACATTGGCCGGGATCAGATAACACCGTTGTGGCGGGCGCAGTTTACACTGCCTGAGAACGGCTTGGATGGATTGGAAGAAACCTCCTATTACATCGATTATCAGGGGGTGAAGTTTGTTTTTTTAAACAGCAGTGAGCAACCCGAAAAACAGGCCGTTTGGCTCGATCGTCTTCTTGCAAAAAACAAGAGCAAATGGACCATCGTTACACTGCATCACCCGATGTATAACACCGGGGACATGCGAAGTACCGACCGGTACAGTAAAATTTTTGTTCCAATATTTGATGCACACGATGTCGATCTTGTTTTGCAGGGTCATGATCATACCTATGCCCGAACATATAAACTTTCCGGAAATAAGGTCGTTGGAGAAAACCGGCGCGGAACGGTTTATGTGACATCCGTTTCAGGGGGCAAAATGTACGGTAAAAACGATGCCTATCTGGATCTAATGGCAACATATGCGCTGGATACCCAGACCTTTCAAATTATCTCAATCGATAACAGGCGGCTCCATTATGAGGCCTGGGCAGCCTCCGGCGAATTACTGGACTCTTTTGATCTGGCCAAAGACAAAGAATAACCGGCCCGCGTGAGTCGCGGAACACCTGCCTTTATCAAGGCTGCAGCGCGGCACTTTTGCGCAGCAAAAGTGGTGGAGGCGGGGGGAATCGAACCCCCGTCCGCCTAAGCGTCACAACAGCTTCTACGTGTGTAGTCTGCCTTTAAGGTCTCGCCTTCGTGACTGTCAGCAGACAGGGCCATCACGAACGCCAGCATCCTGTTGGTTTTCGCTCCTTCACCCGGCTGCCCGATGTCGGAACTATCCTGCTGTCGTCGCCTTCATCCTCTCAGCAGGTGTCAGAGGGAAGACGTCGAGCCTTTATTTAGGCTGCGAGTGCGTACTGTTCGTTGGCACTTATTGTTTTTGCCGGCTTTTTTACGAGGCCAACCGACACCCTCGACACGCCACTGAAGCTTCAACTTAAACGTCGAAACCAGTCGCCCCCGTTAAGGAGATAGAAATTGTCGCACAAAGCGGCTGGAAGGCAAGCAGAGAGTGGACGGGTGGATTAACGCATTTTCGGGAATCCATTCGTCAGAATCCCGGCTGTTTATTCGCTCATCGAGCGCCGCCTCCCGGAGAAGTACGAAACGCTGATGGACTAAAATAAAATTCCGCCCGGTATTGTCGGGCGGGATTTTAAAATTGTAGGGCGGGGTCCGTGACCCCGCCTCCGCGATCACGGATCACGGCTACAAGTAAATTTGAAAATGACACGGTGTTACCTGCTTTTGCGGAGCCTTTTTCGCCCGCTGGGCGCAGATATAGTGTGACCCTGTTTTGCCTTTATCCAAGGTTCGGAAGATTGAAGAAAAACTCTTCCAATGATTGGAATCATTAAACGGATCACGGCCATTTGATGAAATGGTGACAATGATTTTGCCCTCAATGGTTTTGCCAAAAGCTGATTCACCCGTTCCCGGCCGTGTATATCGGCGTAATTGCCGCTTCGTTGCCCCGCGTTCGCGGAGCCCGGCTCGCCGGCTCGGTTTGCCGTCACGGCCTGCGGCTACAGGAGCCTCTTTTCCAATGATTGGAAAAAAATCAGGTACACAGATTCGCCAGCAGCCAGATGCTCATGCCGAGGGTGAGGGCGGTTTTTAGAAACAGAACCGCGAGGCGCGCCCAGACCGTTCCCCATGCAATGTGCGCCGCGTCTCCATGACGTTTCAGCCGGTTCCATTCGACGAGGAACGCCGCGCCGAACGAACCGATGATCATTCCGGCAAACGTTCCAAGGATTGGAAAAATTCCGGTGCCGACAGTGGCTCCGACGAGTCCGCCGATCAGCGCGGCGACTCCGGCGAGCTTTGATCCGCCGCGTTTTTGAACTCCAAGGAATCCCGCCAGTGCTTCAAACCCTTCGGTGGCGATGCAAAGCACAGCGAACACAACCAAAGTTCCAATGCTTGGAAAACCGATCAAGAATTTTGTGATCAGCGCGGCGAGCAGCACCATCCACGTGCCGGAAAAGGTCAGCATGGAAAGAAACAGCCCGGTCAGGCAGAGCAGGGAAGTCAGGCTGACTAAAAGAATGTGCAGCATGCGGGCCTATGTTATTGCGATGGCATCGATTTCGACGAGGACGTCTTTGGGCAGGCGGTCAACCTGCACGGTCGAGCGGGCTGGCGCGGATTCTTCACCAAACGTTTTGGCGTAAATTGCATTCATAGCGGGGAAGTCGTTCATGTCTTTCAGGAAGACGGTTGTTTTTACGACGCTGGCGAAATTGGTACCGCCTGCGTTCAGAACCGCTTCCAGATTTTTGAGAACCTGCCGGGTCTGCGCGTCAATGCCTTCAGGAATTGCGCCATCTGCCGGATTCAGCGGAATCTGCCCAGAGCAGTAGAGTGTATTTTCGGCTCTCACGGCTTGCGAGTAGGGGCCGACCGGTGAGGGGGCGTTGGAGGTCTGAATAATTTCCTTTTTCATACGGTTGTTTTACTAGGAGGCCGCTGATTCGTCGAGTTTTTCCAAACATTGGAAAATGGAGTTGTCAAATGATCGGACCGACTCCAGCGCCGGATCCGTCACGGTTCGGCACCTCCTTTTTAGCTAGCTCCGTAGGATAGAGATGAGAATGCTGGCGGCGATGATTGGTATAATAAAAATAAGTCGCACAACCCCGAGTCTCCTATGAGAGACCAGCAGGGAACGTCCCTCGTCCCAAGAGGTAATCCCATTATTTGATAACCTTTGATAGGAAGAGATCATCGTGAAGAAGGAAATGATGGGTAGGAGTGCTCCCAGTCCCTTGATGAGCACCTCAAAGGATCTCTTCAGAGCCTCTCCATAGGACAGCTTGCGTCCGTCAGCCTTACGAAGGCGTATTCGAAACAGGGCTTTTCCTGCTGTCGTTCCGATTGTGGCAAGAAAAATTGGCTCAATAAAAACGTAAGTGGTCATAAGGATACCTATTAGCAAGAGGTCGGGAATCTTGAGTTCGGGGGCGAGAAGCGCTAGAAGAATCCCAACAGGGATCGCGAGAAAAATTATGGATAGCTGGATGTCGATAACTCTGGCCCAATAGCGGCACCAAGGGTGTGCGTGGCGGGATGCAATGGAAGGCGGCAGGCCGATAGATCTTTTAAACTGTGCCACTTCCCTGGCGGCTATCCATTCCCCCGATCCTTCTGCCCTTACTCGTGTATTGCTGGGGATTAGTCTGGTTTCGAAAAGTTGTTGAATCTCGATTGCCGTGAACGGCCCGTTCTCCTGATCGTTATCGTTTTTTTTGTAATACCACGAATCCATAAAATCCCTTTCACTGTCGGGTTGTTTCTACATTCCATTGCGATAGTCTTTTGGGTTTGGGGCTGTATCCATTTCTGTATATTTTGTCATTTTCTGTTTTGCAAAACGTCTGAAGACGGACAGTTTTTTAGCAGGAAGACAGGCGGGTGGTAAAGAGTTTTCCAATGTCTGTTAACTTTTTGGCGTCTTTGCCGAGGCAGGCTTCGCAGAAAACTTCGTCGCGCCACGTTGAGTGAGAATCTTTCCAGACTATGGAAAAAGCACTGCACAACGTTCCAAACATCAGTTTTCACCAATCGCTACGTTGATACATTGGAAATTTTTTGATCGCAGATTTTGCCGATCGAAACGAATTTTCCGATGTTTTGGAAAAAGGGTGAAGCAGATGTTTTCGAGGTACAGAGAGCGGGCCGGTGTTTGGGTGATGTCTTACACTGTTACTCGAATTCAATCGTAAAGCAGAATGTTCCTTCGGTGATTTTCTTCTTCAACGAGAAGTCGATGAAGTAGCACATGTGATCGATCGCCTTTTGATTGTGAAACACATCCTGTGAAATGGTTGCATTGCAGATCTCATGCGGATAACGCAGGGTCACGGTGTGTCTGCCCTCATGTATTTCGATAATCCCGTCGTTCTTTTTCACCGGCTTGATCATGGTGACGAACCGGTCGGTAAAGGAGAGAGGCGTTTTCGCCGATACCGTGTCGCTTATTTCAAGGCGGGCATCGGCTGTTGAAAAGCGGTATCGACGCACACATGACGTCAGCGGTGCATATTCATATACCGGCGCGATGTCGGCGGTGAATTCGATCAGCGCATCGCTTATCGTCGAGGTGATGACGGTTCCTTTGTGCGTGCCGTGCGGTATCTGATAGCGGCTATCGATGATCGGAAGCGAGTGTCCTTGCGAACCGGTTGCGAGATGCTCGTAACGCTTCTCGCCGAAATATTCCTTCGTATATTCGCCGGCACCGAGATCGGTTAAAAAGTGCACACCGTCGATTGCATACACGAATGTGCCGACATCGTTATGATTATGCGGCTCCTGATTCGAGCCGCATTTTGCCGCAAAACCAACCGTTGCACCACGCACGTTCTGCCGTGTAGAAATGATCTCGGAATCGTTGAAATAGTGCGTCATCGGGGCAAGCGCCGAACGGGTGCAGTTGGGGTTCGTCCAGAAGAGATCGCGCGTAAGCATCGCGAAACGGTAACAACTGTCGTTGCCGAACAGCGCGCGATACTCCGGCGCGGGAATCGAAATGTCAGGGAAGTGCTGCTTTAAATAATGCGCGAGTCCGTCAACATAGGTGGCGTGTGGTGAGGCATCGGCAAAACTCGCCACCGCATTTCCGCCAATGAAGACCCGCTCCTGATAATGTGCAATTTCTTTCACTTTCGGGAGCGCGAACATATCGAGTGCACCGTCGGTGCGTTCATAGAGTAATGCGGCAAAATGTATGAAAAAGCCGAATCCGTACGTCCAGTAGCCGATGCCTTCAAGACACGCCCCGTCGTCGTTGTACCCCTCGAGAAACGCGCCCATCGCATTCACAACGCGCAGAATGACCGGGGCAAGCAACTCACTTTCTTTCAGCATATAGATTGCCGATGCGCCGACACTTCCGGCGCAGACCGCCGACCAGTTCATCGTAAGAATTTCCCAGTGGAATATTTTACCGAATTGCATGAAAGCATTGATCGTTCGTTCCATAATCTTTTCGCGCATCCGCGCCGTAATTTCAGGCGAGAGTTTGTCTCCGAGAAGATAGAGAATTTCACTTAACGCAAAGCCCGTTTCTGCGGAAAACAGATCGATCATTTCAGCCGACGTACGTTTTTTTAACCGGTATTCTCCCGTATCATCGTCATACGACGAAGCCGGCAGCACAAGCGCTTCATTGCGCGCCCACGAGTGTGCCGGTACACACCACGTCGTTTCTTCGCAGATCGCCCAGATGGTGTCCTCAAGTTCGCGGATATCGCCGGGTTCACCGTACACGAGCGCGCGCATCGCAAATCCTGCCAGACGTCCGCGCATATCGAAATACTGTTTTTCGAACGAGAACCGTTCGCCCGTGTGAAAAAAAAATTCCCGATCAGTGAACCGCAGCGCCGGTAGCGGCTTGTCGCGCCATTCCGCGCATTGCCGGTTGAGTGATTCGAGGAGCGGTTTGTAATATTCGTGAGTCCGTATACTCTCAAGCCGATCCTTATCTGCCGCTTCCGGCAGAAGACGTTTACCGTTTTTCAGGGCCTCGTCGCCTTTTTGAAGAGCCTGGACAATCATTCGCATTGAATACATAGGCTTCCTTTCGAAAAAATATTTCCGGTCAGATTACGCTGCTATTTCCGAAAGTCAATTTGACGGGGACGGCACATTCTGCCTTTTTGTGAAAATCCGGGGTCGTGAGAGTCCCAAAAAGGAACCGGACAGTTGAGGCTTTCCAAACCTTGGAAAATCAGCGGGCCTGTTCGGCGCGTGCCGCTGTTACCGGCTGGCGCAATGATATATCTATTAACTTGAACTTGGTATTTTACTTCACTAGTTTGGCTCGAATATGTCGGTTTTATGTTTTAGCGGGAACGCTCTGTGCAGGATCGACTTCAAGACAGAACTTAACTTGGGATGGATCACTATGAAGAGGCGATTTCTGGTTTTTCTTTTTTGCATTTTATCGGGCCTACTTTATGCGCAGTCGACCGGCGTGGTGCTGGAGTCGGAGTCCGCCGGGACGATTGACTGGGTGGCGGAGATTCTAAAAGGGGGAATTACCGCGATTGTTCTTCTGCTGGTGGGTTTCGCCGGATTGGTTTTTATTTTTGAGCGGATGCTGGTTGTCCGAGTCAGGCAGTTTGTGCCCTCCAAGTTGAAAACGAAGTTGACGGCACTGGCCGAAAAAGGTGACTTCGCCGGGATTGAAAGAGTGTCTAAAACGTCGTCAAGTACATTGGCAGAAATCGCCGGCTACGTTGCACAGCATACCCACCTTCCTTTTGAAATTCTATCCATCGGCGTCTCTGACATGATTATGCGCATGGTGAACCGCCAGCGTCAGCGCACCTATCCGTTGGCTGTGGTTGCAACCATTTCCCCGCTGCTGGGTCTGCTGGGAACGATTATCGGTATGATCGAGGCGTTTCAGAAGGTGGCTCTGATGGGCGATACGGGCGATGCATCCGTTCTGGCGGATTCTATCGGAAAAGCGCTGATCACTACGGCGATCGGTCTGATTATTGCGATTCCGGCGCTGGCGGCCTATCACTTTTTCAAATCCCGTATCAATAGTTTCGGCATCGAGCTGGAAGAGGCGGTAGATCGGTTGATGGCCCCCTGGTTGAGAGTGGATGCAAATCCGGGACAAATGCCCGAGGCCAAATGAGTTTAGATGCTGACAGGATTCAGATGCCGGTTCCGACCCCGCGCTCTGCGGTGTCCCGGATGGCGTCGATCCGTCGTCTGCGGAGCCGCCGCATGGACGATGAAGAGATTGAGGTGGATGTTTCGCCTCTGATCGACTGCGTGTTTCTGCTGCTGATTTTTTTCCTGGTGACCACCATGTTGAAAAAAATGGAGAAGCAGATTCCGGTGATGCTCCCCGATTATACTTCTGCGCTTTCGTCCGTTGCGGAATCTCCTGTTTTGATTTATGCGCTGGACGAGAAGGGCAATATTTACAGAGCCGACGGCACCCGCCGGGACATGAGCGGGCTGAAATATCACCGGATTGCCGATTTTTCCGGGGATTTGAAGGCCAAGGTGGACGAGGGAGGGGTGCAGCAGCAGGTTCGTATTGATACGGATCGCAACGTGACGGTACAGAAGATTGTTGATGTACTGGATACGCTTTCACTGCAGGGCTTCGAGAATGTGGGAGTTCGTCTGCGTCACCGGGAAGACCTGTTTTTTGAACTGAAGGATATGGCACGTGGCCGCTAACCAACTTGTTGATGATGAAGAAGTGATGCTGAGCATGTCGCCGCTGATCGACTGCGTGTTTCTTCTACTGATTTTTTTCCTGGTGACCACCATGGCCAAAAAGGACACCAAGGAAGTAAAGGATTTGAATTATCCGATTTCCCGGTCTTCGCTGGAGGTTCCGCCGGACGACCAGATTTTTGCGATCGCGATTGATGCGGATGCAAAGATTTATGTTGAAGGGAAGCCCTCCAGTATCGGGGAGCTGCTGGACGACCTGAAAGAGTTGGAGCAGAACGATCCGGAGCGCCGGATCCGGCTGGATACGGATGCCGACACCCCCTTTTACCGGCTGGCGGAAGTGCTGGATGCGTTGAGTTTTCGTAATCTGAGCAATGTCGGAGTTCGCACCTATCACGAGAAATACGATTAATCATGGGTCCAAATTCCAGAAAACCGCTTTTGATCGCATTGGGAATTGCCTCCGTGCTGGCGATCGTCGTTTCGCTTGTTCTTTATCTAAATGAGGATTTGCGCCGTTCCACTTTTGTGATGCTTGAAAAAACCGTGAATGAAAAGGGTGAGGAAGAGATCCGGGTGAAAGTAGAAAAGCCCAAACCCAACAAAGAACAGGTTGAGAAGATCAGTCGCACCCGTGAACGTCAGAAGCGGGATAAACTGAAGGAAAAGGCAGAAGAGATTCGCAAAACGGTTAAAGAGATGGCGCGGGTCGAGGAAGCGTTGCGGCAGAAGCTTTCGGCAAAAAATGAATGGAGCGCCATCGCGGAGCTGGCGGACAAACTGGATGCTTCGTTTGATTCCCTGACAACCGAATTTGCAGATCAAAAAACCTTGGAGAATGATCCGGACGTGCTTCCGGCAATATTCCACATGAGAAGACAGGTGCGGGAACTGCTGAAGAAGGTTCAGTCATTTGTGGAGGTGAAACCGGATCCTGAAGAGGCCGGGGGATATCTGGCAGATGTCCGGAAAATGACAGAGGACGAAGGAGCCGTTCGCGGACGGATCATGCAAAACGCGGAGAAGTGGACATTGACGCGGCGCGAAAAGATCGATGAAGCCGACCGTTTGGGACAGGAATATCTGAAAGCCGTTCAGCAACTGGTCGGGGTGCCTCCGGCTGTCGGCATAGAGCCGGACGACCCGGTGGTTTTCGAGGAGGATTTAGAGGAGCCCGGATCTGATGTTTTAGATTCTCTTCCGACCGATGCCGAATTCGAAAATATGACCACGGGAGAGCTCTACGAGTCGATTCAGGATATGACCCAACTGATGGACGGTGTTTTTGCAGAAAACCGGGCCGCAGAGCTTGCGATGATGGAAAATATTACAATGGAGCAGGCTACGGATCGTATTTATGCGCCGAAAACGGACACGGGGCCGGATGTCGGCAAGGCTCTGGATGCAATGAATCCAGCCAATCTTGAACAGTTCCAAAAATACTCGGAGATGTTAAATCAGGTGGAGCGCTCTGCAGAGAATATGGCCCGGACGGCGGCGAACCGGCTGGGGCAGGTTTCTCCAGCGGCGAATGACGGCAACAAGGCGACCCAAACGGCGCAGCAACTGAGGCAGGCGATTCAACAGCAGGCGCAGGCTCGCAGTCAGATGCAGATGCTTGCGGATAACGCGGGGCGGGCAAAGGGAAACGTTCAGGACATGCGAGCCTTAATGGCTCAGTCGTACCAAAACGGTTTTTCTGGCAGACCAGCTCCTGACACCGGGGGTATCGCGCCGTCCTTAAATGCATCAATGAGTGCTTCAATGTCTCCATCGTACCAAAACGGTTTCTCTGGCAGCCAAGGTTCTGAAGAAGGAGGCGTCGTTTTGTCACAAACCTTTAAAACATCGATGGATCCCGGCGGTGGTGGCAGGTCGGGTAAAGAAAAGGCTTCCGCCCCCATTCGTTTGGATCTGAACCAGGTTCTTCAGCAGGCGATTCCGGGCCGTCGGCTGGATCAGAACGCCACGCGCAAGGGATGGGTTTTTATCGATACGTGGTATATTATCGGCCCTTGGGCGCGCCCGCTGAAGGACTCTTTTGACAGTAAATTTCCCCCGGAGACGGCGATTGATCTGGACGCGACGTATCCCGGCAAAATAAATCCGAAAACGGGAAAGTCGGCGACGCTGGAATGGCGGTTTGTGCAAACCGAGAACATTCGGGTGAATCCGCCGGATGAAATTTCTGATGCGGTATATTACGCGTATACTGAGGTTTTTGCGGAACGGGCCATGGAGGTGATGGTGGCGGTGGCCAGTGATGATCTTGCAAAACTCTGGATTAATGACTTCGTGGTCTGGCAGGACGAGGGGCTTTCTTCATGGCGTCTGGATGAAGGCTTCCGGCGCATTTTGCTGAAGCCCGGGTACAACAAGGTGCTTGTTCGGGTCGAAAACGGCCCTGCAGTCTGTTACTTCTCCGTGCTGATGTGTCCGCTGGACATGTTACAGGCGGCGTCAAAATAGCGGGAGTTCTGTGCCGCCCTGTTACGCAATGCGCGGCAGGTCGCTGAGTTTGTAGCCGTTCATGCCGAGGACTTCTTCGGTGGTACGAAAATGGCATTTGCAGGTTTTGAGCAGGATGCCGGGACCTTTGTGGGCGATGAGTTCGGCGGCGATCTGTTTGACTTTGGCCGAGCATCCTTTCGGTACGGTTTCAATGCCGAAATCTTTTTCCATTTTGCGCAGAGCCATCAGGAATCCGGCGCGCGCCAGAATCGAGGCGGCGGCAACCGCGGGGTCGGACTCCGCCTTCGTACGCTGATCCATCTTTATCTTTTTACCTTTTTCCATCAGCGCGCGCTCAATCAGAGAGGTCGATGCGAATTTGTCGGAGAGCGCGCGCGGGCAGTCGGGTACCTTTTCGAGCAGGTTTTCGATGGCCCGCGCATGGCCCCAGGCGAGCATCCGGTTGACGTTGCCGATTTTGGTGTACATGCGGTTGTA
>JAQUXG010000228.1 GCA_028692515.1 Kiritimatiellales bacterium
GAAACAGAGTCTGGAAGAAGCGCTCGAATACATTAAAGACGACGAGCTGGTCGAAGTTACGCCGCACTACGTCCGTCTGCGCAAGCGCTATCTTACTGACAACGAACGCAAGCGCATGAAACGTTCCACGACTGACAAGGACTAAATTTTTTTCAATGTTTGGACCCGATCTCTGTGCGAGAGGCCCCGCAACTGCGGGGCAACGACAGCAGGGCGTGGAAAAATTTCTGTGAGATTTTTCCAAACATTGGGAAAGCGGATCAGTGCATCAGCCAATAGATGATAAAGGCGAGGCTGGTGACCAGAAGCAGACCGATCGCAAGGGCAGTCAGCAGACATCCCGCATAGCGAGAGTCCAGCCTATAGCCGATTTCCTGACTCAGTGTGTCGCGGTAGGGGTTGGGAACGCGACGATCCCGACGCCAGGGCCGTTTTTTTGAAACAGCCGCTTTCATCATAGCGCGCAATGTAGGGGATTCCCTTTTAGAAATCAAACGATTAGATTTCGCGCTGCGATCATCACCTCTTTAAGAGGCGTATTGTGCGTTTCCGCCAGCTTGCGACAATCATCCAGCTCAGGAGTCACCGAACAGATATTTCCACGGACGGAGCTGATCTTGACTCGCACCGAGCCCCACGGCGTCTGCACCGTTTTTTCGCGGCGTTCCGCCGCCGTGCGTTCCACCGCGTAGCGGCGAATCCCGATGGTTGTCGTTTCAGTGAAAATAATTTTTTCCACTTCGTTTTGCAGCGTGGTAGGCGCAAGCACGGAAAGCGTCACCGCCGGACGGTTCTTTTTCATCTGGATCGGCGTAAGCCAGACATCCAGCGCGCCGACTTTGAAAAGACGTTCCATCACATAATCAAAAAGCTGCGGATTGCAGTCGTCGATATTCGTTTCCATAACCATCAGCTCAGATTTTTCCAAACCTTGGAAACTGCCCAGCTCCGCGCGCAGAACATTCGGAATATCCAGATCCCATCCGCCGGCACCATAGGCGGTTTTTTCAGAAATAAATCCGGCGGGCCGATCGCCGAATCCGTCGCACAGCGTCGCCAGTAGCGCGGCGCCGGTCGGAGTCAGCAGTTCTTTATCGATGTCGCCCTGCGCGTAGGGAATGCCGCAGAGCAGCTCCGCCGTGGCGGGCGCGGGAATCGGCATCGAACCGTGCGCGCATTTGATCATCCCGCGTCCGGTGCGCAGATTTCCGGCATAGATTTTTTCGACACCGAGCACTTCGAGTCCGAAAACCGTGCCGACAATGTCGATAATCGCATCGACTGCGCCAACTTCATGAAAATGAATTTTTTCGATAGTTGTGCCGTGCACCTTTGCTTCGGCCTTCGCCAGTTTAGTGAAAACCGCGATACTGCGTTTTTTTACCGCGTCGCTGAGCGATGCTTCGCTGATGATTTTGACGACATCACCTAGATGGCGGTGCGCGTGGTGTTCGTGATGATCCAGTAGCACATCAAAATGCGTCGCTTTGATCCCGCATTTGATCACGCGTTCAAATTTCAGCTCATAGCCGGAAACGGGCAGGGCGCTCACCATGTCGCGCAGAGCTTGTTCGGGGAGTCCCGCATCAAGCAGCGCGCCGATAAACATGTTGCCGCTAACACCGGCGAAGCCGGACAGATAAAGAACTTTACTCATGGTTTCTTTCTTTTGACGGGATAACAGGATGTACAGGATTAAAAACTCCACCACATCTTGTCGATCCTGTAATCCTGTCTAAATTTTTACCTCATTGAATTCATCATGCCGGCCAGACGGCCGGCACCGAAGCCGTTATCAATATTCACCACCGCGATTCCGGCGGCGCAGCTGTTGAGCATACCAAGCAGGGCGGCCAGCCCTTCAAAGCTCGCGCCGTAGCCGACGCTGGTCGGCAGGGCGATCACCGGCTTATTCACCAGCCCGCCGACCACGCTGGCCAGTGCGCCTTCCATGCCGGCCGCAACGATCAGCACGTTGGCCGCGCGGATTTTTTCTTCCTGCGCAAACAGACGGTGAATGCCCGCCACACCGACATCAAACACGCGCTCGACCTTATGGCCCATCAGCTCGGCCGTCAGCGCAGCCTCTTCGGCGACCGGAATATCGCTGGTTCCTGCAGTCATCACGAGAATGACGCGGTCAGGATCGGGCGTGAGCGTTTCTTTGCGCACAATGATCAGCCGGGCGAGTTCATGATATTCCGCCTCGGGCACCAGTTTTTGAACCGCTTCGAACATTTCGTGGCTGGCGCGCGTTGCCAGAATATTGTGCGGCTTCTCGTTCATCTTCTGAACAATTTGCGCGATCTGTTCGATCGTCTTGCCTTCGCAGAAAACCGCCTCGGGCGCGCCGCAACGATCCGCGCGATGATGGTCGATCTTCGCAAATCCCATTTCCTCAAACAGTTTCATTTTAAATCCTCATTCAAACTGCCCATGCGGTAGCCGGACAAATCCAACGCCACGTGATGAAAGCCCAAGGCTTTCAGTTTCGTCGCGATTTTAAGCGCGGTTTCCGGTTCGGCCAGCTTCGAAATCCATTCGGTTTCGACTTCGATGCGTGCCAGCGTTCCGTGATGGCGCACGCGTAGCTGTCCTTTGCAGAGCGGACGGATAAATTTTTCAGCCTCTTCAACTTGTTTAAGCCGCTCGGGAGTTAGCGGCAACCCGTATTCAATGCGCGAGGCGAGACAGGCGGCGCTGGGTTTTTCCCACGTCGGAAGTTTCCAATGTTTGGAAACTTCGCGGATTTCCGCCTTCGTCAGCCCGGCTTCTTTGAGCGGACTGCGCACGGCGGGTAGCTCGGCGACAGCGCGGCTTCCTGGACGGTAGTCGCTGTCGTCATCCACATTGCTACCTTCGACAATCCAGTTGAATCCGCGTGCGGCGGCCCAATCGACCAGTGCGCTGAAACGGATTTTTTTACAGTGGTAACAGCGGTCGGCGGTGTTGGCAGTAAACGTGTTGTCGCCGAACTCGGCGGTTTCGAGCAAAACGTGTTTCACGCCGATCAGCTTTCCGAGTTCCAGTGCTTCGGCTTTTTCATCGTCGGTCAATGTGGCGGAAACGGCGGTGGCGGCTAAAACGTTTTCCGCGCCGAGCGCACGGACAGCGGAAGCCAGCAGAAAGGTGCTGTCTACGCCGCCGGAAAAGGCGACGCAAACTTTTGGCTTTGCGTGATCGGATTTTTCCAATGGTTGGAAAAAACCATGATCGCGCGACGCGAAGCGCTGTGCCGCAACGCAGTTGACTTCCACCCCGTGGAAGATCGCGGTCAGCAGGTTGATTTTTTCGGTCGTATTCATATCAGCCGTCACGTTCGTG
>JAQUXG010000229.1 GCA_028692515.1 Kiritimatiellales bacterium
GCCGGACGGCAGGACTGATTCTGTTGGGTCTGACCTGGCTATTGTGGCTGGCGATCGCAGCGTTCTTCCGTGTTCCAAACCGCGTAATTATCGCCGATGCCGATGCGCTGGTTTCTCCGGCGGACGGACTGGTGCGCGATATTGAGGATGTGGAGGATCACGGCATTGAGCTTTTCGCAGGGCAGAAGCTGACGCGGATCGGGATTTTTCTTTCGGTGCTGGATGTGCATGTGAACCGCGCGCCGTGTGACATGACGGTGCAATACCGGAAATACAAGGAAGGCCGCTTTCTGGACGCGCGCGATAAGCGCTGCGCGAAGGAAAATGAATCGCTGATGATCGCCGGAACCGGCACCGCCGGTGGCAGGGAGTTCCCCGTGGCGGTCCGGCAGGTTTCGGGCGCAATCGCCCGCCGGATTGTCTGCGTTCCGCAGCCCGGCGATGCGCTGAAGAAAGGTGAAATTTACGGCATGATCAAGTTCGGTTCGCGGACAGAGTTGTATTTTCCCGCCGGAAAAGGCATAAAGACCACCATTCAGATCGGTGAAAAGGTTCGGTCTGGAAGCACGTTGATGGCACGTGTCGAAACGGATTCCGCAATATTATGAGAAACTCTTTTGCAGAAACAGCCGAACCCGGGTTCAATCCGATCCCCAGCCTGATTACGCTGTGCAACGCCTTTTGCGGGTTTGCCTCGATTGTGTATGCGCTGGCCAGCTATGCGCGCGGCGAAACGCTCCCCGAGGCCTGCATCTGGTTTCTGCTGGGCGCGATGGTATTCGACACCCTCGACGGGCTGGCGGCGCGATTGCTGAAGGCGAAAAGTCTGCACGGTGCCAATCTGGATTCTCTGGCCGATGCGATTTCGTTCGGGCTGGCTCCGGCGGTAACGGTTTTTGTTTTCATTAAACGCAACTGTCCCGGCGCCTCGCCAGCTGCAACTCTCCTGATCTGGGGCGTTTCTCTTTTCTATCTCGCCTGCACCCTGTGGCGGCTCGCGCGTTATAACGTGCTGGCGATGGCGGGGAAAAAAGACGACGGCTGTTTTCTCGGGCTTCCCTCGCCTGCCGCCGCCAGCATGATTTACAGCGCGGGATTTTTCCTGCCCCGGCTCAACATGGGTCCGCATCTGTTTTTCTCCTTCCTGCTGGGATACGCCTTTCTAACCGGATTGCTGATGGTGAGCGATGTGCCCTATCCGCATGTGCGGCGCTGTGTCTCGGGTGAACCGCGCGTGCTCAGTTTTGTGTTCGTCTGTGTGGTGCTGGGCTCGATCGTGATATTCGGCTTAACCGCCATGGTCATCTGGGCTTACATCTATTTTCTGATCGCCCCGCTGGCCGAACTGCTGGTTCGCCGACGGATCGGCCGCCCCGCGCTGGCCTTTCTTTTCTTCCCGTTCGGCAAACGACGATCCTCCCGCTCCTGACAAATCGTGCTGAAATTTTATTTTCCAACCCTTGGAAAATCCCGGAGGAGTCCTATACTGCCGCGCATGAAATTCAACGAATCCGTCCTCAAACAATTCCGCATCTTTCAGCGCAATGAGATCACCGAACATCTGATCTACCGCGAGCTGGCGAAGATAACGAAAAACGAAGCCAACCGCGACATTCTCAACCGCATTGCGGCCGATGAGCTGCGCCACTATGAACAGCTCAAAAAAGCAACCGGACAGGATGTTGCACCCGACCGTTTCAAACTCTGGAAATATGTCTGGATTTCGCGGATTTTCGGCCTGACCTTCGGCATCAAACTGATGGAGGCGGGCGAGACGGACGCGCAGGAAAATTACGGTGCATACGAAGCTGAATTTGAACCGGCCGGCCTGATGGCAAAAGATGAAAACGAACACGAACAGGAGTTGATCGGGCTTATCGACGAAGAACGCCTGCGCTACACGGGATCGATTGTGCTTGGCCTCAATGATGCGCTGGTCGAACTGACCGGCGCGCTGGCCGGATTTACGCTGGCATTGCAAAACACCAAGTTAATTGCGATGACGGGTGCGATCACCGGTATCGCGGCGGCACTTTCGATGGCGACGTCCGAGTATCTTTCCACCAAAGCGGAAGAAACGGAGAAGCATCCGGTCAAGGCCAGCATCTATACCGGCATCGCCTACATTTTCACCGTGCTTGTGCTAATTACGCCCTACCTGATTTTCAAAAACTATTTTGTCTGTCTGGCTGTCACACTGACGCTCGGCGTTCTGATTATCGCCTCGTTTAACTATTACATCGCCGTCGCCAAAGACCTCGACTTCCGCAAACGGTTCCTCGAAATGACCGGCCTGAGTCTCGGCGTCGCGGCCGTCAGCTTTCTCGTCGGCTTTTTGCTGCGCAAGCTTACCGGTATTGAAGTTTAAAGGGCTTAAGGGTTGCCCGAATATCCATAATAGGTATTCTGTGAAACTTATTCACCTGAACCCCAAGGAGGTCATATGCGTACAAAGTTCCTGTTGTTTATCTCTTTTCTGTCCGGCCTGTGCTTCGCCGCCGAGCTAAGTCTGCCGACAGTTTTCTCAGATCACATGGTTCTGCAACGAGACCAGACCGTTCCGGTCTGGGGCAAGGCCGATCCCCGCGCAACTGTAACCGTTGAATTCGCCGGTCAAACGAAGAAAGCCACCGCCAACGGCGATGGAAAATGGCGCGTCGATTTCGATCCCATGCCCGCGTCGGCAAAGCCCCGCGAACTCAAAGTTTCCGCCAATCAAAAATCGGGAATCGAAAATCAGACCTTTTCCGACGTGCTCGTCGGTGAAGTCTGGCTCTGCTCCGGCCAGTCCAACATGGAAATGGTACTAACAAGCGCAAGCGATGGGCGAAAAGACGCCTCTAAGGCGAACTATCCATCGCTTCGTCTCTATAAAACCCCAAAAGTTGCCTCGACGGTTCCCATTGATGACATTGATGCCAGCTGGACCCCCTGTACTCCGGAAACCGTTGTCAGCTTCTCGGGGGTCGCTTTCTATTTTGGTCTAAAAATTCAGCAGGACCTCGACGTACCCGTTGGTCTTTTGCTGAGCTCATGGGGCGGAACCGCGATTGACCCTTGGATTCCGCTCTGCGGATTTGAAGGACTGAATTCTTTGAGATACGTCCGGCAAAAAGCCGAAGCACTGGCCAATCAGTCTTCCGCTAAATATACAAGTCCCTCTGCGCTCTACAACGGGATGATTCATGCCCATATCCCCTTCGCCATTCGCGGCGTAATCTGGTATCAGGGAGAATCCAGCCGCAAGGACGGAATGCTGTACCTCGACAAAACCAAAGCCCAGCTCAACGGATGGCGCAAGCTGTGGGGCTATGACTTTCCCT
>JAQUXG010000230.1 GCA_028692515.1 Kiritimatiellales bacterium
AAAAAAGGAAGACGGATGAATTTTCCGAAAATTGACGATACGGTTCGACTACAGCGGCTCCGGCTCCCTCAAGGGAAGCTCCGAATGGTTCTCGATACCGATGCGTATAACGAAATTGACGATCAGTTCGCCATCGTTTATTCCCTGCTGTCTCCCGACCGGTTGAGCGTCGAGGCCCTTTATGCCGCGCCATTTTCTAATGTCCGCGCCAATGATCCGTCCGAAGGCATGGAAAAAAGTTATGATGAAATTCTGCAGCTCCTCAGACGACTCAACGTCAGCCCTGACGGGTTTGTCTTCCGTGGTTCGACAGGTTATCTCCCGGACAAAAACACGCCGTGCGAAAGCGAAGCGGCGCGCGACCTCGTTAAGAAGGCAATGAGCTCCGAAGAGCCGTTGTATGTCGTCGCCATCGGAGCCATCACCAACGTCGCTTCCGCCGTGTTGATGGAGCCGGAAATCATTAACCGGATCGTCGTCGTCTGGCTCGGCGGCAACGCGCTCAACTGGCCCAACAACTGGGAGTTCAATTTTCAGCAGGATGTGCCCGCCGCAAAAATTATCTTCGACTGCGGCGTGCCTCTGATTCACATCCCCTGCATGGGCGTCACCACCCACCTTCGCACCACCGTCCCGGAAATGGAACTTAATGTGAAAGGCCGCGGCGCAATCGGCAACTACCTCTTCGACGCCTTCCGCAACTACACCGACAACCCCTTCGGCTGGTCCAAGGAAATCTGGGATGTCGCCGCCATCGCCTGCCTGATTGATGAATCGTGGACACCTTCCCATCTGGTTCACAGCCCGGTTGTGAACGGAACCAATCCATGGGGAACCGACCACGGCCGCCATCTGATCCGCTCAGCCTTCTTCATTCATCGCGACCCGATCTTCCGGGATCTGTTCCGCAAACTCGAAGCCCATGCCGAACGAAAAGACGCATGAAAATCATCAATCTGGGATCGCTTAACATTGATCATGTCTATGCCGTCAATCATTTCGTGCGCCCCGGCGAAACACTTGATAGTCATAGCTACGCCCTCTTTGCCGGCGGTAAAGGGTTCAACCAGTCAATCGCCCTTGCCCGCGCCGGCGTAACCGTGCGTCACGCCGGAAAAACCGGAACGGACGGCAAATGGCTTCAGAAACAGCTACAAACTGACGGTGTGGATATTACGCACGTGGAAACCTGCGACACCCCGACCGGGCACGCTGTCATTCAAGTCACGCCATCCGGCGAAAACGCCATTATTCTGCACGGCGGCGCCAACCGATCCATCGATGCGGACTTCATTCGCCGCGCTCTGTCGGACTGTGCCGCGGGCGACTGCCTGCTGCTTCAAAATGAAATCAGCGGCATGGCGGAAGCCATCCGGCTCGGGCACAAGGCCAGTCTGAGGATCGCCTTCAACCCGGCGCCGATGACTGAGAGCGTTCACTCTTATCCGCTCGAGCTGGTTGACCTGTTTATCCTCAACGAAACGGAAGCCGAAGAACTGACCGGGCAGGCCGATCCGGAAGCCATCCGCAACGCGATGCTTAAAAAATTTCCAGAATCGGCAACCGTGCTGACACTCGGCCGCCGCGGCGCAATCTTTTTTAATGCGGACACCCTGCTTCAACAGGAATCCTTGAAAGTACATGCCGTGGACACCACTGCGGCGGGCGACACCTTTATCGGATACTTCCTCGCCGAATGGCTGCAACGCGGCGATCCCGCTGCCGCGCTCAAACTCGGTTGCCGCGCCGCCGCGTTATGCGTTACCCGTCCCGGCGCGGCCAACTCCATTCCACACATAAACGAGCTTTAGTTTTGCTCAACGCTGAAACTTGAGCATCAGCACGCCGAGCGGCGGCAGGTCGAGCTGGATGGAGAAGCCTTTACCATGCCACGGCAGATGGTGCGCGTCGTAAACGCTCTCTTCTTTCGGCCCGGCGCTGCTTCCGCCGTAAATATCCGCATCGGTGTTCAAAATTGTTTTCCAATTGCCCGCCTCCGGCAGGCCGATACGGTAGCCGGGGCGCGGCGTCGGCGTGAGGTTGAGCGCGCAGACGATAATCTCCTTCGAATCGCGGCCCTTTCGCAGGAAGCAGACGACCGAACTTTCCGCATCCTGAAAATCGATCCAGTCGAAGCCTTCCCACGATGATTCAATGTCGTAGAGCGCAGATTCGCCGGTGTAGAGCTTGTTGAGTTTGGCAACCAGCGTCTTGAGTTTCTGGTGCGGCTCGTAGGCCAGCAGGTTCCAGTCGAGACTGGTCGCGGCGTCCCACTCGCGCCATTGGCCGATTTCGCAACCCATGAAGAGCAGCTTCTTGCCGGGGTGAGCAAACATGTAGGCAAAGAGCAACCGCTGGTTGGCGAACTTCTGCCAGAAGTCGCCGGGCATTTTATCGAGTAGCGACGCTTTACCGTGGACGACTTCGTCGTGCGAGAACGGAAGAATGAAGTTTTCGGTAAAGGCATAGATCATCGAAAAGGTCAGGTCGCCCTGATGATATTTGCGGTGGATCGGATCTTTGCTGAAATAGTCCAGCGTGTCGTTCATCCAGCCCATGTTCCATTTAAAGTCAAAGCCGAGACCGCCGAAGTCAACCGGATGCGAAACCTGCGGGAAGGCGGTGGATTCTTCGGCAAAGGTAAGGAAGCCGGGGCATTCCGCATGAACCATGCTGTTGAAGTGCTTGATGAATTCAATCGCCTCCAGATTTTCCCGCCCGCCGTACTGGTTGGGAATCCACTGCCCGGCTTCACGCGAATAGTCGAGATAGAGCATGCTGGCAACGGCATCCACGCGCAGTCCGTCAATGTGATATTCGTGTGCCCAGAAAACGGCATTGGAAAGCAAAAATCCGCTGACTTCGTTGCGGCCGTAGTTGAAAATCAGTGTGCCCCAATCCATGTGCTCGCCCTTGCGAGGATCGGAGTGTTCATAAAGATGTGTGCCGTCAAAATAGCCAAGGCCGTGCGCGTCCTTCGGAAAGTGCGCGGGAACCCAGTCGAGAATTACACCGATATTTTCCTGATGACAGCGGTCAACAAAAAAGCGGAAGTCGTCCGGCGAGCCGAAGCGTGACGTGGGAGCATAATATCCGGCGGTTTGATAGCCCCACGAGCCGTCAAACGGATGCTCGGCGATCGGCATCAGTTCAATATGGGTATAGCCCAGCTCTTTAACATATGGAATCAGCTGTTCAGCCAGTTCGCGGTAGGTCAGCCAGCGATTGCCCTGCTCCACATTCCGTTTCCACGAGCCGAGATGGACTTCATACACGCTGATCGGTTTTTCATGCCACTTTGCCTGCGC
>JAQUXG010000231.1 GCA_028692515.1 Kiritimatiellales bacterium
AGAATGAGAACTGGAAGACAAGACCGACTGAACCGAATTTCCAGTTTCAAATTTCAAGTTTCCAAACATTGGAAAACCGTTTTGCAACAAAAGACAGAAGAGGTGAATGATGAGAACTTTCGAGAACCATCCTTGTTTCAACCCTGAGGCGAAAGGCAAATTCGGCCGCGTGCATCTGCCGGTCGCGCCGAAGTGCAACGTGCAGTGCCGTTTCTGCAACCGGAAATATGATTGCGTCAACGAGAGCCGCCCCGGCGTCACCAGCTCGCTGCTTTCCCCGGGCCAGGCGCTGCATTATGTCACGCGTCTGCTCGACATGGGCAAGCCGATTTCGGTTGCCGGCATCGCCGGGCCTGGAGATCCGTTCGCCAATCCGGAAGAGACGATGGAAACCATGCGCCTGCTTCGCCGCAAACTGCCGGACCTGCTGTTGTGTGTTTCAACCAACGGGCTCGGCATCGCGCCGTACATTCCCGAGCTGGCGGAAATCGGCGTCAGCCATGTCACGATCACCATGAGCGCGCTCGATCCGGAAATCGGCGCACAGGTTTACGCCTGGGTGCGCGACGGCAAGAATGTTTATCGCGGCGTCGAGGGGGCGGAACTGATGATTCATCGCCAGCTCGAAGCGATTCAGTTGCTCAAAGAGCACGACCTGGTCGTGAAGGTGAACAGCATTCTGATTCCCGGCGTGAATGATCATCACATGGTCGAAATCGCGGCGCGGTGCAAAGCGATGGGCGTTGATCTGCACAACATCATTCCGCTCTGCCCGGTCGAAGGCACGCCGTTTGCCGACGTCGAAGAGCCGTCCGGCAAGATGGTGAACGAGCTGCGCGAAGTGTGCGGAAAGCTGGTCACGCAGATGACGCACTGCCAGCGCTGCCGCGCCGACGCCTGCGGTCTGCTTTGCGAAGGCACCACTCAGGAGACAATGAATCTGCTTCAGGAAGCAAGCAATGCGCCGATCAATCCCGACGAAGACCGTCCGTACGTTGCCGTCGCCACGCGCGAAGGGGTGCTGGTGAATCTGCATCTCGGTGAAGCGGAAGAATTTCAGATTTACAGTCATGCCGACGGCGAGTTCATGCTGGTGGATACGCGCAAATCTCCGCCGCGCGGTTGCGGTGATGTCCGCTGGAGCACAATGGCCCGCTGGCTCAAGGACTGCCGCGCCATTCTGGTTTCCAGCGCCGGGCCGAAGCCGACGGATGCGTTGCAGCAGGAGGGCATCAAAGTGATCGTCATGGAAGGGCTGATCGATGAGGCGCTCTCGGCGATTTACAAAGGGAAAGAAGTCAAAGCCCCGGTACGCTCGTTCGCCTGCGGCAAAGGTGCCGGCTGCGGCGGCGACGGCGGAGGATGCGGGTAGGGAGAATAATGCGTAACGAGTAATACGTAATGGGGGAGTCTCTTGTTACGAATTACGCATTACGAGTTTTGAACAACCAATAACGAATAACTGATAACCAAGGAGCCATCATGAAATCACCGGAATATCACTTTTTTATCTGCAACAGCTACCGCGTGAGCGGGGAGCCGCAGGGCGTCTGTAACAAGAAGGGGGCGACCGATCTGCTTCAGTATCTGGAAACGGAAATTCTCGACCGCGGCATGGACGGTGCGGTTTCGAGCACCGGCTGCCTCAAGGTCTGCACCAAGGGCCCGGTCATGGTGCTATATCCGCACGGCAAATGGTTCGGCGAAGTGACCGAAGAAAAACTCGACGCCATCCTCGACGCACTCGAAGACGGCGGGGACACAAGTGAATTTGAAATTTGATGAGACGCATTCATCTAGTCGATACGACGCTTCGCGACGGCGAGCAGGCACCCGGCGTGGTGTTTTCGCCGTTGCAGCGGATCGAACTGGCCCGCCAGCTCGCCGCCTGCGGCGTGCCGGAGATTGAAAGCGGAATTCCCGCGATGGGCGCGGCCGAGCAGGCCGCGCTTCGTGAACTTAATCTTGCCGGGTTGCGCGTACGACTGACGGCCTGGTGCCGCGCGACTCAAGAAGATCTGGACGCTGCGCGCGCCTGCGGATTCCGCTCGGTGCACATCTCGCTGCCGTCGTCGCCGATTCTGCTCAGCACGCTGGGCCGCGACGAGGCGTGGGTTTTCCAAACATTGGAAACTCTATTGCATAGAGGCGCACAGAGTTTTCCAATGCTCGGAAAAAAATCTGTGCCGCCATGCAATGGCTTTGATTTCATTTCGGTCGGCGCGCAGGACGCGTCGCGCACAAATACATCCACGCTGATCCGGCTGGCGGAGACGGTGAAAAAACTGGGCGGCGCACGTTTCCGGCTGGCGGATTCGGTCGGCTGCTGGAATCCGCTGACGGTCAGTAAAGTGGTGCGGCAGATCCGTGCGGCGGTGCCGGGGCTGCGACTGGGTGTGCATATGCATAACGATCTGGGCATGGCGACGGCGAACAGTCTGGTCGCGGTGCAGAGCGGCGCGACGGATGTGGACGTAACGGTGAACGGCCTCGGCGAGCGGGCGGGAAATGCGCCGCTCGAACAGATGGCAATGGCTTTGCGCACGCTGCCGGAATTTGATCACGGATTGCGCACGGAAGGGCTGTATGCGCTTTGCTGTAATGTCGCGCGGTATGCCGGACGGGGAGTTCCGCCGTCACAGCCGATTACCGGCCGCGATGTGTTCCGCCACGAGTCGGGAATTCACGTGCACGCTCTGCTGAATGACCGGCGGAGCTATGAGCCGTTTTCGGCGAGTGCTGTCGGTCGGTCTCCGGATTTGAATGTGACCGCCGGGAAACATTCGGGAACGGCGTCACTGATTTATCTGCTGAAACAGGGCGGGGTGGATTTGAAAAAAGAAGAGGCCGGGGCGCTGCTCGCACTTGTGCGCGGCCGCTCTGAACAGCTCGGCCGCGGGTTGTCGGCAGAGGAATTGCAAACGCTGTACGAAAACGAAAGAGGGTCAACATGTGTGAAGAGGTAAATGGCGAAAAGCCCGATTACTGTAAAACCTGCGGCGGGCGCTGGGTGGCGACGGTGAAGGAGTATGTGCAGCAGCTGAGTTACGGCGAGGTGAATGTGATTGTGCATGACGGAAAAGTGGTGCAGGTGGAAAAGACAGAAAAGCTGAGGTTCTAATGAATGAAAAATGGTTGGAGTTCATGACAGAAGGCGATGCCTACTTAAAAACCGCGACGGGCGGCGCGAAGCGTCCCGGAATCTTCACGCCGGAGATCCTTTATAATGTGCTGGCTATGGCGATTGAAAAACACGTTATGGCTGCGCTGGTTTTCAAGGGAACGCTGGCGGATAACCACA
>JAQUXG010000232.1 GCA_028692515.1 Kiritimatiellales bacterium
GCCGAGGGGAATTCATCCGCCTCGCCCAGACCGAGAATCTCGCCCGGCTCCTCTTCGTGAACCTTCAGCCCCGACTCGGGAATTTTAGCTACATTAATGATCATAAGACAGTTACCGGTTATCCGTTTTCAATTTATCAGTTAAAGCCGCCGCAACCGCCTTCGGTACAAACTCGGAAACGTTCCCGCCGAGCGAGGCAACCTGCTTGACGTTCGTCGAGCTCAGGAAGCTGTAATCCTGCTTCGGCATCAAAAAAAGCGTTTCAATATCCGGAGCCAGCCGCCGGTTGGTCAGCGCCATTTGAAATTCGTACTCAAAATCAGAAAAAGCCCGCAACCCGCGAATCAGTACGCCAGCGCCCTGAGCACGGGCATACTCCACCAACAACCCGTCAAACGACGTCACCGTAACATTCGGCAACCCCGCCACCGCCTTTTCAACCAGCTCAACACGCTCGTCCTGAGAGAAAAGAGTGTTTTTACCGGTCACCGCAGCAATGGCCACGGTCAGTTCCGGAAAAATCTTTGCCGCGCGCTCCACCACATCGAGGTGTCCCAGCGTCATCGGATCAAACGTACCGGCGTAAACTGCTTTTTTGTTCATTTCAACGGCTCCAGAAAAAGCATCAGAGTTCCCCCATAGCGCTTCTCCTTAATAAGGTTCCAATCAGGCGGCACACTATAGGATCCCCGCGCACGCTTTTCAAACACCAAGATGCCGCCCTCCGCCAGCACGCCGCTGAGCGCGCCGGTCAGTTTTCCCAGATCGGCCTCGTCATAGGGCGGATCGGCGAAAATCAAATCAAACGGTCCGGCCCCGCGTTTTAGAAATTCAAAAACATCAGCCTGAACCGCCTGCCAGCTCCCTAAATCGGGGTCGCCTTCCAAGGATTGGAAATTTTCCTGCAGGATTTTCCAATGTTTGGAAACTTTTTCGACCGCCGTCACGCTCGCCGCGCCGCGGCTCCACGCCTCGAGACCCAGACTGCCCGATCCGGCAAACAGATCAAGCACCCGCGCGCCGGGAATTTTTGCCATCAGTGACGAAAAGACCCCCTCGCGCGCCTGCTCCATCGTCGGACGCAATCCGTCCTTGGGAACATTAAATGTCCGCCTGCCTAAAATTCCGCTGTTAATTCGCATGACGCGGAATGTAGCGCGAACCGCGAAAACACAAAACGTTATTTGTGAGTGGATATCCGATAAAAAATCCCGCCGGTTGCCGGGCGGGATTTCCAGGAATTCAGACGTGTTGGTCTCAGATGCGATCCTCTTCCGTTTCCTTGGCCTTAATTGAGTTGCGGCGAAGCATCCACGCGCCCATTCCGCCCAGACCAAAAAGCAGGACGGTTGCTGGTTCAGGAATCGCAGCTATACTAAGAGACGGGGTATTTGACCCGGCATCCGCGCTGTTGATACTGAAGTAATTATAATCCTCGTAGCCGGCTGAATCGTAATTAAAGCTGAAACAGGCATAAGAATAGCCATTACTGATGCTGCCCTGAACCAGACTGGTTACATCCAACGCCAACCAACCAATCGCCTGATCCTTCATTTGAACAACCTGCACATTACCCCCCAGCTTTTGCGAAGCATCACCGGTTGCACCGCTGGAGTTGGATACAAAGTTGATGGCGCCTGCCGTCGGGCTGCCATTAGCGCCACCACTATAATAGATACTGTTCAGATATAAGTTTAACGTTGCAGAGCTGAGGGTCGACTCCGTAGTAAAGGCCGCCAGCGAGAATTGAATGTACCCTGTGTTTTGCTGCACAGAAGAACTTCCGGTGTAAGGATCGTAATAATGATAGCTTGAGATACTGGTCGCCGTGCTGTCGAAAAAGTCATAGCTGGATCCGGATTCGTTGTGAAAATACCCATCCCCAAGCGATGTGGAATTAATCGTCATAACATCTGCCCGTGCCATCGTGCTTACCGCAACCAGTCCCGCCATCACAACCCGTTTTTTTATCGTCATAAATCCCCTTGATCTATCCGCATCTCTTGAATCACTTAAAGTGAATAAGTGTTTTTAACAGAGCGGGATAAGCCGTCAAGCTGAATATCCAAACAACCTATCACAAACGAAAATAACCCTCCGCACCTTCACAAAACCAGCTGGCGCAGAACCAAACTCATTTTTTTATGTTTTTTCCGGCAGGGCGTGGCAATAATGCGCCACTTCTTATGAAAGAAACACGCAACCAACTCAAAAAGGCCAAACGGATCGTCGTCAAAGTCGGCAGCCGCGTCCTCGTGGACGCCACCGGCAAGCCCGACCACGAACGGATTCATACGCTGGTTTCCGATCTGGCCAACGCTCACGGCGAAGATCTGGAAATGATCCTCGTCTCCTCCGGCGCCATCGCAGCCGGGATTGAAGCGCTCGGCATGACCCAACGTCCTTCCGCCCTGCCCGATCTGCAGATGGCCGCCGCCGTCGGGCAGACCCGCCTGATGAGTCTCTACGGTCATCTCTTCGGACAAAAGCACATCAAAGTCGGCCAGATTCTGCTCACCAACGATATTTTTCAAGATGAAGACCGCCGCGCCAACGCACAGAACACGCTTCTGAATCTGATCAAACACCGTATCGTGCCCGTCATTAACGAAAACGACACCGTCGCCACCGAAGAAATCAAATTCGGCGACAACGACCTGCTCGCCGCGCTGGTTTCGATCCTGGTCAGCGCCGACGCGCTCATCCTGCTTTCCACCACCGACGGACTCAAAGACGACAACGGACAGCGCGTCCCGTTCGTTGAACAGGTTTCCGAAGATGTCCTCGCACTCGACAAAGGCAAGAACGGCCATCTCTCCACCGGCGGGATGAAATCCAAACTCATGTCCGCCGGCAAAGCCGCCGCCGCCAACATCCCCGTCGTCATCGCCGACGGCCGAATCGACGGCATTATCCAAACCATCCTCAGCGGTGCTGACACCGGGACTTTAATCGTATCCAGATAGAATTGCCCACGAATCACTCGAATTAACACGAATAATGAGCCTCTCCATTCGTGATTATTCGTGTAAATTCGTGGGTGAAAAATACGAAGGAAATGAAATGAATCTGCACGATACAATGATCGAAATGGGTGTCAAAGCCGTTCACGCCTCGCGCGAGCTGGCCAAGCTTTCGACCAAAAAGAAAAACGCCATCCTCGAAGCGATGGCCGATGAAATCGGCTTGCAGAAAGAAGCCATTCAGGCGGCCAACGCCAAAGACCTCGCTGCCGGACGCGAAGCCGGGCTCTCCGCCGCCATGCTCGACCGCCTGACCCTGACCGATGCCCGCATC
>JAQUXG010000233.1 GCA_028692515.1 Kiritimatiellales bacterium
ATGTATGTTGTTGTCGCACAACCACTCATAAAAACAGAAACTGCCAGCAGAACAAGCGATTTAATCAGATTCCGGCAGCTTCTTGCATAGGCCCGGCGAAACCCTTGATCCATTTTCATGATTACAGCCTCCTCTTCGGTTTTCGAAACGGCATTATTCGCACTTTAAACCTGTTTTTTTTAAAGCATTCCCTTGGGTTGAGCTGGCGTGGAACTTAGTTAGTTCGCCAAAGACGCGCAAGCTAAAAGAAAAGGGGTAAGCTGGGAACGGGACCCGTTAGAGGCAAAGGAGTCGGTTCCGTAATCTAGTAGTTTTCCAAGGTTTGGAAGATTTGATCCCGGCGAATTCCAAGGTTCGGACTCCGATCAATACAAATCAGTGAAGGGGTCGGTGATGACAATGAACTGCTTCTGCTCTCCCTCGCCGTCAAGCCTCTGGCATCTCCCCCCTTCCCGTTAGAGCGGATAAACACAGTCTGAAATTTCACAAAGGGGTTCAGCGGCAGATCAACGAAGACGGTTGCGAGAGATTTTTTCCAATGTCTGGAAAACCTCTGCGCCTTGGCGGCTTGAGCAGGAGATAAAAAGATGACGGTCACTTTATTTATACTTCTTGGCGACGGAATGTCTTCTTGGGTTAATTTCCAAAAAACAAATTGTTTTGCGTGCCGGACATAAGGTAGTTTCAGTATGCTCTGCCAAAGCGACGAAGGCCAAACTGATGACTGTTATTCTTATGAAAGCACCCCTTACATCGTTTCGTGCCCGGCTCTGCAGTATTGTGAACCGGCGGCATTTACATCCAAACGCCGGTGCGCGCAGGTTCTCAATCCGAATGTCAGCGACATTGCTCGCGATGTTGACATGCGGCACCATAACGCATGCTCAAGAGAAAACGGCGGACACACGGTTCAGCATAGACCGCGGATTCTACACCGCGGCAACAAACCTGATTATTTCATCCGAAACAGAAGGTGCAACAATCTCCTACACGCTGGATGGGAGCGATCCGCGCACGTCCGGAAGCGCAACGAGCGGAATCACCCCGGTGAGCGTTCTGGTCGACCCCGATTCAACGGACGGAAAGTGGAAAGCAACCCCGGCGGTGATGGTCCGGGCTTATGCGCACAAGGACGGAATGCTGCCGACCGATGTGGATACGCATTCGTATATTTTCATTTCCAAAGTTAAAGCCCAGGGTGATATGCGACCCGATGGAGCCTATGTCTTCTGGAACTCAACGGAAATGGATCCGGAAGTCATTGATGATGCCGCCTACCGGGATGAACTTGACACGGCGCTGCTCGCTATACCCACCTGGTCGATCGTGATGGATCACGAGGATCTGTTTGGCACCGAAGGCATCCACCGCGGGGATAACCTGACAAAAGACTGGGAAATGCCCTGTTCGCTGGAACTGATCTATCCTGCGACCCCTTCGTTTTCGAAATTCAATGGATTTCAAATCGACTGCGGCATCAAAAACCAGGGAGGCGGCGGTCTTTGGTCGCTGGGCGAGTACGACCACAAACAATCCTTCGGCATTCGTTTCCGTCGCCAGTACGGCGCGGGAACCCTGAACTATCCCGTCTTCGAAAATGCCGCGCTGAACGCCGGCAGCGAATGCGCAGAGTACGATAAGATTATTCTTCGTGCGGGCCACAACAAGAGCTATGGAATCGATTATGATGCGGTCCATGCGGTCTACACGCGCGACCAGCTCGCTCGCGACCTGCAGATCGACATGTCCGGCATCGGCGGACACGGCGCGTTTGTTCATCTCTATCTCAACGGAATCTACTGGGGGCTCTACAATCCCTGCGAACGGCAGGACAATGCATTTTCCGCCTCTTATCTCGGCGGAAATGAAGAAGACTATTTCTGCGGCAAAGGCAAAGGCGGCGATACGTCCGGAGTCGATGACCGCTATGACGAATGGTTCGCCACCGTGTCAAAGAGCGCCAGTCTCAGCACGCTTCTTTCATACTGCGATATCGACAATCATGCCGACATGAGCCTGCTCAGCGCCTATGCGGCCATCGGGGATTTTCCTCAGTATTATTACGGAGTCGGCAACAATCCGGACGGACAGGTCCGCTTCTTCTCCTGGGATGCGGAAGATGCATTCGGCGGGGGCAGTCTCCGCTCCAGCGACAATCCGAACATCTCCAATCTGTCAAGATGCGCGGGTTTTGACAATATGTGGAATAACAATCTGGAATACCGCATGATCTTCGCGGATCGCGCCTACAAAGCCTGCTTTAATGGAGGCGCACTGACCGACTCCCGCGTCCTCGAGCAGTGGAACAGATTGTGCGATTCCATCTATGCCGCCATCGTGTGCGAATCGGCACGGTGGGGTGATGAGCGCGTTTCCGCTCCGCGCACAAGAAATGTTGAGTGGGCTGCCGCGCGGGCCGCCGTCACCGCCGGCACGACGGGCAAGGCCGAACGGCTCATCACCGCCTTGCGCAGTGCCGGAAAATATCCGTCTGTCAACCCGCCGCTTTTCAAGAGCGGCGGGACGACGATTAATGTAACACGCAAGGAGGTCTCAAGCGGGTTTGAACTTGCGATTGATCGTGATGGTTCTTCAGGGGCGGTCTATTACACCTCCGACGGCAGTGATCCCCGGGCGGAAGGCGGCGCTCCTCAAGGCATAAATGCGAATGCGGGAACGACGATCTCGGTCAACTCGACCGCCTGCATTAAGGCGCGCACGCTTGACGGCGGGATCTGGAGTGCGCTTCATGAAGGCGTCTTTTTTGTCAGTCAGGATCTGAGCGCTCTTAAGATAACGGAAATCATGTATAATCCGCAGGACTCGCTCATGGCCTCCGGACGTGCGGTTTCGTCCATTACCGGCAACGCCAGCGCCATTGATCCCGGCTATACCAACCGGGCTCTACTCGTTTTTTCTGCACCCCTTCCCGAGGTGTTGACAGGCGGTGACAAGGTTGTGATCAGCGGCGCGGCGAATCCGACGAATAACGGTTTGTTCACGATCGCGAAAGTTATTTACGAAGGAAGCCTTGGTGAAATCAGAACGACAAAGGTGCTCCTGAATGAAGCGCTTGCAGATGAAAATACGGCAGGCATGATCGCTGATTTTCTGTACAGCGGGGACCGCTATGAATTTCTCGAAATTAAAAATACGGGAAACAGCGCTTTAAACCTGAGCGGAGTAACCTTCACGCGTGGAATAAACTATACCTTTGAGGACGGGACAATTCTCGCGGCCGGCGGAATCACGGTTCTGGCCCGGAACCCGGAGGACTTCACGGATCGGTATC
>JAQUXG010000234.1 GCA_028692515.1 Kiritimatiellales bacterium
AGAATGACATCGTCTTTAAGTTTCCGTTTTCCAGGCATTGGAACTTTCGAAAGATCGATTTCCGCGCCGAGCTGTCCGCCGATGGTGATGAGCGCGAGGCCGACGGCCAGACCGCCTTTGGAGGGCGTGTGCGAGGAGAGAAGCAGCTCTTCTTCGGCGGCCTGATTCATGGCCTGATAAATTTTGAGCGCGGCTTTGGCATCGACGGTCGGCACGTCGCCGCCGTAGTTCATCGGATTGCCCTGCTCTTCGGCAAGCATGCGGTTCCACTCGGAAGCACCGAGTTCGTTTTTCGTGACGCCGACCATATAGATCTTACTGCCGGCTTCTTTGAGCGGCATGGTGACCGCTTTTTTCACATCGTCGATCTGACCGATCGAGGAGATGAGAAGCGTCGGCGGAATGGAGATTTTCTTACCGCCGCGGGTGGAGTCGTTTTTGCAGGAGTCCTTACCGGAAACGGCGGGCGTGCCGAAGGCGATGGTGTAGTCGTAGAGCGCTTTGTTGGAGCGGACGAGCTGCGCCATCTTGTATTCGCCGTCGGGCGTCTTGGGGGACTGCACCGGGTCGGGCCAGCAGAAGTTGTCGAGAATCGCAATACGATCAAGGCGTCCGCCGACACTGATAACGCGGCGGACGGCTTCATCAATGACCGACGCGGTCATGTGGTAGGTGTCGATATCCGAGAACCACGGGTTGATGCCTTCGGCCAGAATCGCGCCGCGATCCTTATCGTACTCGACGCGCATAACAGTCGCGTCGGACGGCACATCGGCATTCACACCGACATAGTTTTTCACGACGCTGAGGCCTTTAACTTCGCCGTCATAGATGCGGCTCTTGTATTCGCGTGAACAGATGTTGAGGCGGCCCATCATCTGCCGGAGCGCCTTGGTGCGGTTTCCGCCGCGCGCTTTTTCGGGAACCGCAACTTCAGGTTTCTTCCAGACACCCTTCATGTGCAGTTTAGGGCAGCCGGTTTCGTAGAGGAAATTCATGTCGAGGCTGGCGACAACTTTGCCTTCATATTTCACCGTAAAATATCCACTGTCGTTATAGGTACCCATAAAGGATACCTCTACGTCGCGCTTTTTCGCTAATGCTTCAAAAGCGCTGCGGCATTCGGGCTGAACGGCGAGCGTCATACGCTCCTGCGCTTCGGAAACGAGGATTTCCCACGGCTGAAGCCCTTCGTATTTGAGCGGTGCGTCTTTGAGTTCGCACTCGCATCCGCCGGAATATTTGCCCATTTCACCGAACGAGCAGGAAATGCCGCCCGCGCCATTGTCGGTGATGCAGCGGAAAAGGCCGAGGTCGCGCGCCTCCATCAAAAATTCGTAAAGCTTGCGCTGAGTGAGCGGGTCGCCGATCTGCACGGCCTGCGCGGGCGATTCGGTACGAAGTTCTTCAGACGAGAAGGTCGCGCCGTGGATGCCGTCTTTGCCGATACGTCCGCCGCACATGACGGTCCAGTCACCGACTTCGATTTCTTTGCGCTCGGAAGGACGCCCGCCGACCTTAACCGGCAGGGTTCCCATCGTGCCGCAGTAAACCAGCGGCTTACCGAGGTAGCGTTCATCGAAGCATTCAAAGCCGCGGCTGTAGGGAATGCCCGATTCGTTGCCGCCCGCGATCACACCGGCGTGTACGCCGTCGCGGATCCGGCGCGGATGCATCAGACCTTCCGGGATTTCTTTGTCGTAGAACGGCGAGCCGAGGCAGTAGCCCCAGACATTGGAAACCAGCTGCGCGCCCATGCCGGTGCCCATCGGGTCGCGGTTGACGCCGACAATACCGGTCATCGAACCGCCGAAGGGGTCGAGCGCGGAGGGCGAGTTGTGGGTTTCGACTTTATAGACCAGATGGAGGTCTTCGTTAAATTTGATCACGCCCGCGTTGTCGGTGAAAACCGAAACCAGCCAGTCGATCTTTTCAGCCACCTTCTTGGTGGAGGCTTTGACGTAGGTTTTGTAGAGCGAGTGGATGACCTCCTCTTTACCGGTCTCTTCGTCTTTGTATTCAATCGTTCCGGCAAACACCTTGTGCGAGCAGTGCTCCGACCAGGTCTGGGCGATACACTCCAGTTCGACGTCGGTCGGCCAGACCGGCATGCCGAGTTCAGCGCGGTGCGCCTTTACCGAGTCACTCAGGTAGTGGTTGCGGATCACGCGCATTTCTTCGAGGGAAAGCGACAGAATCCCATCGCTGGAGATTTTCATCAGCGCGGCGTCATCGTCCGGCAGTTCAATCACGTTGACCGTGACCTCCTGATGGTCATCAAAAATCGGCGCAGTCAGTTCCGGCTCGGATGCCAGCCACTCTTCCTTGGAAAACACGTCGACGGTCTGAATCAAGGTGTTGGCCAGCAGATCCTTACCGAGATGAAGCACATCTTCGCGGGACAGGTCGCCTTTCAGGAAATACTGGATCGAGGTGTAAACCTGTTCTTCCCAGGCCAGCTCGCGGCCGAGAATATCGGCCATCGCGCCGCGGGCGGTGCGCCCCACGTTGTCGGTGACGCCCGGTTTGAAGCCGATTTCAAGCATCCAGTCGAAGCTGGACGGCGCTTTCAGGCGGC
Organism: Kiritimatiellales bacterium; assembly: GCA_028692515.1. GTDB lineage: Bacteria > Verrucomicrobiota > Kiritimatiellia > Kiritimatiellales > Tichowtungiaceae > Tichowtungia. The sequence goes on from JAQUXG010000234.1 coordinate 2,579, forward strand.
CGAGAGCAGAACGGGCGACCACGGCGTCGGCGAAGCCCAACTGAACCGCTTTGGCTTCCTTGCGCTTGATATTCGCATCCACCTTATACACATCGCGCGTCTGGCAGGCCTTAATCTTCATGCCCAGCGCGCTCTTTGCCTTGCCGATCACTCCGCGCCCGCGCGCATCCGGCACGCCCGGCTTCAACCCGATCTCAATTCTGTAAATCATTAGAAAAACCCTTTTTTAACCGCTAATGCACGCGAATAGACGCAAATGTACACGAATGAAGAGTGATGCCAAACCCGATTTTTCCGAGGTTTGGAAAAATCAGGCTGAATTCTTCCAAGAATCGGAATCTGTTGTTTTTACGGCAAGGCCTGAAGCAACAAAAAATCCCGCCGGATGGCGGGACTTTTTGTTGATCCGACGGGTGGTTGTCTTTATGGCTGAGGTACAAATTCAGCTTGCGGAACAACCTGCGGGATGGGTTGCGGGGCAGCCTTCTGCTGTTTTTGCATGTTCTGCATTTGCAGAGTCATGGCGGCCTGTCCGATGCGGGCAAGCAAACTTCCCGGCACGCTGACCTCCCATTGAACCATCCCGCCATCCATAAATCCGGCGGAGGTGATAGGGACCGCCCCCTGCAACATCGTAGAAATCTGCGGCAGCGGATTTTCAGGCGATTCCGGCACAAAGGAAGCGACAAAGCTCATATACCGGCCCACA
>JAQUXG010000235.1 GCA_028692515.1 Kiritimatiellales bacterium
TTTTTTTCATTAAACAGGGAAGATTTCCCCACACCGCCCGACTGATTAAGCAGAAACTTAACCAGGAGGGGTTTGTGGAAAAGACAATTCGGATTGTGGTGGCTCAGGGACATTGTTTGTTGCGAAGCGCACTGGTAGAACGACTGGAGCGGGAGGAAGGGATTGAGGTTTGCGCGGTGTCGTCTGATGTCAGAGAGATGCAGGAGCTGATTTTTACGCATCGGCCGCACGTACTGCTGATCAATATTTCGCTGAAGTGCAGTTCCGGAATGGCATCATTGAAGAAACTGAAACATGATTTCTTCGGGCTGGGTATTTTAGCGTTTTCATGTGATTCGGAATTTGAAAATTTATGCGCTGACGTGGCGTTGCGTTCCGGGGCCGATGGGTATGTTTCTTTTGTGGATACGCCGGAGAATCTAGTTCGGGCGATTCAGCTGGTTCGGTGCGGAGAGCAATATATCAGTCCCGGAATTGAGTTAACCCGGAAGGGCGGATTGACGAAGGAGGTTTGTGCCAGACTTTCCCGCCGGGAGGCTGAGGTGTTCTGTCTGACCGGTTGCGGGCATGTTCCCAAGAGCATTGCTGAAATGATGAACGTGAGTGTAAAGACCATCGACAGCTACCGGGAACGCATTCGGGCCAAGATGAATCTGAGTGACGGCGCGGCTTTGCTTTATTCTTCCGTCCGTTTCATGCGCCTTGCGAGCGGCTGGAGTATGGACGGAACAGACGAGCACTTAATCATCAGAGCGTTGCTTTCAGCCAGAGCGTAGCCGGACGATTGGTTTGCTGTTCGTTCCACTCGGTCTGAAAAACCGCTTGCTCTTCATCCATCGAGAGCAGACGGGCGGTGCCGAGAGCTTTCTCAGTTTGTGAGACGGTGCCGGCGTTTTCCCGGGTGATAATATCGAAGACATCCCCGACTCGAGCCCCGTGGAACCGGCCCCAGTTTGCCAGAAGCTGGTTGTTCACTGTCCGGGTTGCCGGAAGAAAGAGCGGCCGGGCCTGGTTCATCGTTTTCATGATTTGTTCGGCAAGTGTCTGGCAGGCTTTATTCATTTCCTCATAGGTCTGAAATGAGGCCGAGGCCGAACTGAGAACCCGTGACGTTTCGGTATCGACGATCCGGAGGTGGATTTCCTTCTGTTTTCCGACGGGGAGCACTTCGCCGAACAGAATCAAGCTGGCGGGAAGAAGTTTGCCGATTTCTGTGGCCGCGCGCTGATCGGCCATTCCGGATCGGCCGAGCTCAATCTCATGCAACAGGCTGTCGAACGCTTCGCGTTCGACAAGAATGCTTCCACCTATTGTATTCAGGGAATCCATTAACCGGTTGCGAACCATCGCGGTTTCTTCCGGATTCTCGCCGGTGGGGCCGACGCAGGCGAGAATTCGCGGACGAACCATCGCGGAATCGTTGACACGAACTGCCAGATTCTGAAGTCGATCGGCTGATCCGGTACTGCGAAAGAGACCGTTTTCCGGTTTTGTTTCTGCGACGGCCGGCAGTTCGGCTCCGGAGCGGACAAAGACAAATTCGCCGCCCGCATTGGCGGCCGAGGCGAGCGGGCCCATACGTACCAGCTGACCGGTGAGCCGGCTCACTTTTGAGCGGATGGACACGGCAATATCCGAAGCCGAGAAAACGTCCTGCTCCGTATACTGGAGGTAGTTGAGAATTTCCTGCGCAAAAATACTATGGCGGATGCCGCTGTCGAGAACCGGTTCCAGATTACCGCTGGTGATGAGATAACGCGACGGAACCGCCATGGCCCGTTGATACCAGAGGTCGGACCTAACCGGTTCCTCTTCCCCCCCGGAAGAGCGATCCGCCGTAGCAGGTGTCGGCAATCAGCAGAATATGTTTCGCGGGAGAGGCATCGAGGATCCGGCTGATACTGCTGTTCCAGAGCCAGTCTTCTTTGGCGGGCTGTTCCATTCGCGACCGGTGTGCGCCATAAGGAATCCAGTAGCCCTCATCCATCGACTCATCATAAAAGCCGTGTCCTGCAAAATAGATGAGTAACGCGTCATTTTTTGTCAGTGTCATCAGTTGATTAAGTGCGCGCAGGATATTTCCCTGCGTCGCCTGCCGGTCGGTCAGTTCAATTACATCAAACCGGTAGCGGGTGCGGAGAAGATCACCCATTGCCTCGGCATCGGCGCGGGCGGTTCCGAGTTGCGGCCATCCGGTACCCGTGTAATCGCCAATACCGATCACCAGTGCGTGATAATTCAAAACGGTGGCGGGCGCGGCGGGCTGGGCGGTCGTCGCGGGTTGTTCCTGACGACCGCAGGCCGTGACAGCCAGCAACAGCGCTGCGAATAAAATATACTGACGAGTCGTTTTCATCGTGAAAAGACGTAATCCCCCGGCTGAACGGACGGCTCCGTTTGTCTGCCCGGGAGTATAACCCGCGCTGTTTTGGACTCAACCTCTGAAATGATCAGTTCTGCCGGCCGGTTCCCGGCCTGCAGAATGCGGCCCTGCTCGAAGGGGCCGGCGGAGCGGATCACGAGAAACCGCATTCCTTTTTGTACACCGTTTTTCTCGCCGGCATCGATAAGCAGCTGCTTCTTCTCTTGCAGAACGCTGGCTTGAATCAGCGGGAAGCGCTGTTCGATTTTCATAATGAGCCCGCTGATTTGCTGAGATAGAAAGCGCGGGTCTTCCAGATAAACATCCTCAATAAACAGCTCTTTGCCGTTATCTGTATCGAGAACCTGCATATAAACAGTCTGTCCGGCACCGTCGCTCAGAACGCGGGGGATAAACATCAGATCGGCGTTCAGTTTTCGTCCCTGCCGGAGCAGAGTCCGCGGGTCGGCCAGATCGCTGTTCGAGAGACGCTGTTCTCGCTGGAGCTTCTGCGCGGACTCTTCGTCGGCAAGCAGATAAAAACGAACCGGGTCAAGGGTCAGCTCGTGTTCGACGAGATAGTTAACTTTCTGCCCGAACGCGGAGTCTGGGATTTCTCCGGCAAGCGGCGGAAGCGCGGCGGCCAGCCGGTAAATTTTATCCAGATATTCGGGCTGGCGATAGACGACCGTAATCTGCTCTTCGCTGTGATTGCCCTCGTTGTCTTCGGCCGCCAGCTCCAGCCGGTTGGTTCCCGGCGAAAGCGGAATGCGGCGCAGGGTGCGGGAAAGCGGAGTGGTTTTTGTCAGCAGGTTTTCGCCGTTCAGTTTGACGGTGCGCAGTGCGGTGTCGTCTTCCGCGCGAATATCCAGAGCGTACTCCGGATTGAAAAGAGTAATGGTTTTTCCGGCATC
>JAQUXG010000236.1 GCA_028692515.1 Kiritimatiellales bacterium
ATGAGTCCGATTTTAGATTCTACGTTTATGCCGGCAGTTTTATGGAACCGTGAATTTGAGGCGGAGGCTGCAGAAAGCTCCGAATCTGTGACGATTGGTTTATTTCGTGACAACACGGCAATGGCAAAACGTACCGTAAAGGTGCTGGCGGATGCCGCGCGGAGTTTCCAATATGTGGAACGCATGCTCAAGACACTGCTTTGGGCGGTTGGCGGCAACCGGATTCTTTTTGCCGGACCGGACGAAATTTTCCAACGATTGGAAAACTATTATTCTGAAAGCGCCACCGGCCGGTTTGACTCCAGAATTATCGGCGAGAAAATTTACGACCATGCAATCCGGATTGAAAAAGCGGCTGCAAACGAAATTCCGGCGCCCTTACAAAAGAGCGCGGCTCTCGGACGGCATCTGGAAGGATGCCGTATCGGGTTTGATCTTGGCGGAAGTGACCGCAAATGCGCAGCCCTCATTGATGGCGAAGTTGTGTTCTCCGAAGAAATAAAGTGGGATCCTTACTTCGAAAAAAATCCGCAGTACCATTTTGACGGAACGATGGACTCACTCAGACGGGCAGCGGAACATCTGCCCCGGGTGGACGCTATTGGCGGCAGCGCGGCCGGGGTTTATGTGAACAACGAAGTCCGCGTTGCCTCCCTGTTCCGCGGCGTCCCCGACGATCAATTCGAAGCCAGGGTAAGACCCATTTTCAAGCAGCTTAAGGCCGCATGGAATAATGTTCCGTTTGAGGTCGTTAACGACGGTGAAGTGACAGCGCTCGCCGGAGCAATGTCGCTCAAAGACAATGCCGTACTCGGCATTTCGATGGGCACCAGCCTCGCCGCCGGCTATGTGACTCCGGAAGGCAACATTACCTCATGGCTGAACGAACTCGCCTTTGTTCCGGTTGACTATCGTAAAAACGGACCGGTTGATGAATGGTCCGGCGACGCGGGTTGCGGCGTGCAGTTTTTCTCGCAACAGGGCGTAGCCCGCCTTGCGCCACTGACCGGAATCAATTTTTCGAAAAAAACACCTTTTGCCGAACAGCTCGTTGAGGTACAGACGCTCATGAGCAAAGGTGATGAGCGCGCCCGCAGAATTTACGAAACCATTGGGGTCTGCTTCGGCTACACAATTGCGTATTATTCGGATTTTTACGATTTCCGCAATCTGTTGATTCTCGGACGCGTCACCAGCGGTCAAGGCGGTCAGATCATAATTGAAAAAGCGGAAGAAGTGCTGGTTACCGAATTCCCAGAACTGGCTAAAAAAATACGTATCACCACTCCGGACGAGCAAATGAAACGCCGCGGACAGGCCGTTGCAGCAGCCAGTCTTCCAATGATTGGAAAAAGTAAATGAACCCGTATTTTGACTTTGTAAAAAGCATTCAGGATGGAGTCGCCCGGGCTAAAGGACTGACTGCCGTCGGAACAACCGCGCCGATCCAATCTGATCAAAAGATACTTTTGTTTTCGCCGCACCCGGACGATGAATGCATTACCGGTCTCCTTCCGCTGCGCCTCATGCGTGAAGCCGGAATGCAGGTCATTAATGTGCCCGTCACATTCGGCAGCAACGTCGAACGCCAGCCGGGTCGCGCCACAGAACTCAAGAATGCCTGCAATTATCTTGGCTGGAATATTTTGAAACGCACCGGATTTCAGAATTTGGGAAAAACGGATGTGGTTGAAATTCTGAAAGCAGAACAACCGGACGTCATCGTTATCCCGCACTCCAAGGATTGGAACTCGCGCCATATTGCAACCCATTTTCTGGTGATGGAGGCACTCGCCGACATGCCCGCTGATTTTTCCTGCACGGTAGTCGAAACCGAATTCTGGGGTGCAATGGACAATCCAAATCTAATGGTCGAAGGCGATACACAAACCGTCGCCGATCTGGTCGCGGCACTTTCACTTCACACAAAAGAGGTTGAACGAAATCCGTATCACCTGTCGCTTCCGGCATGGATGCAGGACAATGTGCGGCGCGGCGGCGAACTCGTCGGGGGACAAGGCGGCGCGGCTCCGAGCTTCGCTTTTGCAGCGCTCTACCGTCTGAGCAAATGGAGAAACGGAAAACTTTTCCAAGGGTTGGAAAAAAACAGAATGCTGGCAATGGGCAATAATTTGAAGGAGATCATCTAAATGGAAATCATCATCAAAAAAGATGCGTTGTCCGGCAGTCATGCCGCAGCGCGGGTTGTCGCCCGTCTGGTCTGCGAAAAACCAACCGCTGTAATCGGTCTGGCAACCGGCAGCACACCGCTAATGCTTTATAAACAACTGATCCACCTGCACAAAGAGGAGGGTCTCGACTTCAGCAAAGTGACCACATTCAACCTCGACGAATATATCGGACTGCCCGCAGATCACGAGCAGTCTTACCGCCGGTTTATGAATGAAAACCTTTTCAGCCAGATTAACATCAAAATGGGAAACACCCATGTCCCCGACGGCATGGCCAAAGATGTTCCCGCCTCTTGCGCGGCCTACGAACAAGCCATTGCCAACGCCGGAGGAATTGACCTTCAGGTACTCGGCATCGGCTCGGATGGGCACGTTGGGTTCAACGAACCCACCTCGTCGTTTGCCTCGCGCACCCGCATTAAAACTCTGACGAAGCAAACCGTGGCCGATAATGCCCGCTTCTTCGGCGGCGACGAGTCAAAGGTTCCGCACCACTGCATCACCATGGGCATCGGCACCATTATGGATGCGCGCATGAACATTCTGCTCGCCTTTGGTGCAAACAAAGCGGAGGCGGTCGCCGCCACGGTCGAAGGGCCGGTGGCATCGATTATGCCCTCCTCAATCCTGCAGCATCATCCGTCCGCCAAACTGTTTATTGACGAAGCGGCGGCTACGCAACTCAAGCTGGCGGACTATTACCGATGGGTCTATGACGGTAAACCGGACTGGCAAAAGGACGCATAAGGTAAATATCGTAGGTTAGAATCCTGTTTCCCCGACCACGCAATTTCACGAACTTCTAACCTTCGACTTTTAGACTTTCGACTTTTGATTGCGGGCTCTAAAATCCCTCCCCATGAATGATGACTATGAACTGATCGACAGCGGCGACGGCCGCAAACTGGAACGCTTCGGCGACGTCACCCTCGTCCGCCCCGCCGGACAGGTCGCCTGGAAGCAAACCCTCGACGAGGAAGTCTGGCGCAACGTCTCCGCCGGATTCGACCGCGAAGGCGGAAACCGCTGGCACCACCGCCACAACCTGCCCGACCAGTGG
>JAQUXG010000237.1 GCA_028692515.1 Kiritimatiellales bacterium
CCCACGATAGGAAACAAGACGGGTGCGGACGAAGAGGGCTTTGATTTTTTTGAAGCGGTCTTGGCGGGCTTTTTCGACGGGCGTTTCGGGGCAGATTTTATTTTCATAATTCCATTACCTCAGCCGGGATGCTCCGGTGGCACTGCCGAATATGTCCCTTCGGAGTGGCGGGCTCAACCAAAAACCCTGTTTCGCTCTGCTCCTACAGCAATCTTCGGCCCTGAATAACGCGAAGCAGAACAACGATAATGGCAATCACCAGCAGGATATGAATAAACCCGCCCATCGTGTAACTGCTCACCAGGCCAAGCAACCATAGAACCGTCAGTATCACTGCAATTGTCCATAACATAGTGCGCTCCTTTCAATATTCCGAGGACAGCGTACGCGCCGGACGGACAATGTACAGTGGGGTATAACCCTACCTTGCGGGGTGCGGAGTGCTCTACGGATTCGGGATAACGAGCGTTTGTCCGACTTTGATGTCGCCTTCATTTTTCATCTGCTCGCGGTTGGCTTCGTAGATTTTTTTCCACTGGCCGGCGTCGCCGTACATCGCGCCCGCGATGCGCGAAAGCGTGTCGCCGGCTCGCACGGTGTAGGTGCGGGTCGGCTTAACGACCGGCGCGGGCTGAACTTTTTCAACGGGCTGTGTAACGACCGGCACGGGAGCGGGGCGGGGCGGCGGGGCATCGGTCAGTAGAGTTTTTACGTTGGCGACGGGTGCGGCGCTTGCGCCGCCAGCCGCTTCCAGCTGTTTTCGGAGCATATTGTTTTCGCGGGTCAGTCGCGCCAGCTCGCCGGAGATATCACCGCCAGTTTCACCAGCCAGCGAGACCTTGGCCTGTTTGATCCACTCCTGAATCAGCGCGCGTTTTTCGGTCAGCGGCCGTTTTTCGAGATAGCGCTCATAATGGTAGATGGCGCGGGCATAATTTTTCTTCTGCTGGTAAATCATTGCCAGCTCCAGCTCCGGACGACCCAGCTCCGGCTTTTTCATCAGCGCGGCTTCGAACTGTTTAGCCGCGGCATCCGGATTTTTCTGTTGAACCAGCTCAAGACCTTTGCGGACGCGCGCATCTTTTTCGTCAGCCGTATCGAGCTGCGCGCTGCTTTTTCCGCAGCCGGCGAGCATGACGGAGCACATCAAAAGTAGAATAACTTTGTTCATAATATCTCTGATACAGAATTAACTTAATGAGTATTTTTCACCACCCGCTTTGCTAGAGCAGACTTCGGAGTAAGGCGGAGAACTTCTAGGCACCGTTTATTCCATCTGACTTCTGAATTTCCCCTCTGAACCCCTCGGAGGTTCCTCTAGCGAAGCGGGTGGTAAAAATCTTTTCTAAAATTAAAAAAACAGTTTGAAGAATTTCAGAATGCCCTGGCTCCACGGCACGCGGTGCGAAATGCCGCCTTTGCCTTCGAAGGTGTGCAGGTTGGCCAAATACCACTCATAGTTGCGCACCAGCGCCTGCTTATTCGAAAACTTCGGATAGAAGTGCAGCTTCTGCTCAATCTTCTCCGTCGAAACGAATGAATCTTCACAGGCGGTTTCATAGACCCATTTATAGAGCGGCGAGAGTTTGAAGAACTCCAGAATACGCAGTGCCAGAATCAGCGGCTTCGCCGGCGTACCGATCACCTTTTTACCGAAGCCCGCGCGGTCGAGAACCGCCTGATAATCCTCCTTCATCGTCGTGAACTCGGTCGCACCGACATTAAACGTATCATTCACGGCCGCTTCGTCTTTAATCAGGCAGAGATAAATCGCTTCGCAGAGATCTTCCACATCCAGCAGCTGGTAGCGGTTGTTGCCGCTTCCAATCATTGGAAATTTTTTACCGTCCTTCGCCCAGTCGTAGAACAGAGCAAACACGCCGAGCCGTTCCGGGCCGACAAACGACTTCGGGCGGATAATCGGCACGCACATGCCTTTTGCGCGGGCTTCCAGACAGGCGTTTTCCGCCTCAATCTTCGCGTGGCCGTAAGGGCCGACGCCGATCAGCGGGTCGGTTTCGTAGAGCGGATGATGATCCGGAATGCCGTACACGGCGGTCGATGAGATGTGCACAAAACGTTCGATGTTGGTCTTTCCCGCTTCGGCCAGCAGAATTTTTGTTCCTTCGATGTCGGTCGAGAAAATCTCTTCCTTCGTATAAAGGGGCAGGGCGGCTGCGGTATGAATCACCCAGTTGCAGCCCTGCATTACTTCGCGCACGGTTTCGGCGTTGCGGATATCGCCGATCACGGCCTTAATCCGGTCGCGCTCCGGATAATCGAACTCCACCAGATCCAGCACAGTGATATCGGTCACGCCCTGATGAAGCAGATACCGGATCATATTGATACCGAGAAACCCGCTTCCGCCCGTCACTAAAACCTTCTTATCCATAAAGCGCTCCTTCACAAAAAGATGAAGCAGTCTGAAACAGCCGTCCGGCTTCTTCAACCCAATTCTACCCGCAGGCCTCGGTATGCCCGTTCGTACATATATCGCAATACGATATATGGATTAAATCAGCGACTCACAATGCGATCCATCGACCGGGAAAAAAGTTTCCAGTTAACCGTGAGTTGCGTCAGGCGCTCTTCGCCGCGCGGTGTGATGGAATATATTTTTTGTCCGCGCCGACCGCCGGGCTCCATGCGGCTTTTCAGCAGGCTGGCTTTCTCCAGCTCGGCCAGCAGCGGATAAATCCGCCCGAAGACCGGAGCGAAAAGGTGATTGGACTGATCAATCGCCGTCTGGCGCAACCGATAGCCGCAAGTCGGCTCTTTTTTCAGTATTGCCAGAACCAGCAGTTCCAGCCAGCCCTTCAGCTGTTCCCGTCCTGTATGCGATTTCATACTGGTTCATATATCGTATTACGATATATGAACAACAGGAAAATTTGTTCTGGAAAGGGAGGCAAAGGAGCCGGATTAGAATGATGTTCCGCGGTACTTATCCATCAGGCGCAGGATTTCCTCGCGGATCGCGCAGAAGTCATCGTGAAACCGAGTCAGCCGTTCCGGATCGATTCGTCCTTCGGCTTGTACCTTTTGATAATGCTCCATGGTTTCGTTGAAATATTTCAGAGCGCGCTTGAGATAGGCCACAATAAATCCGCCGTCACGGTCACTGTCCATCCATAAACTGTTCAGTGCGCCGGCGAGCTTGGCGTTGACCATTTGCGCCGAAAAAACCATATCCTGAACCGCTTTGCTTCCGCCTTCTTTCATCAGTCCGGCATCATCACAGTCATG
>JAQUXG010000238.1 GCA_028692515.1 Kiritimatiellales bacterium
AGGGCTTTCTGAGAGCGTCGACAAGTACGGCTATTACGGCGGATTGCGGCTGATCGAGGCGGCGCTGAAGCGCTTCTTCGACTACACGCGTGAGACCGGCACGGTGCTGGAGGCAAAAAACTTTTCCTTGCGCTATTTCAGCAATATTCCGCCGCATGTGGGCATGGCCGGATCGAGCGCGATCGTTACCGCGTGCTTCCGCGGGCTGATGCAGTTTTACAACATCGAAATTCCGCAGCCGCTGCTGGCCAATCTGATTCTTTCGGTGGAAAAGGATGAGCTGGGAATTTCGGCCGGACTGCAGGATCGGGTGGCGCAGGTTTATCAAGGACTGGTCTATATGGATTTTGACCGGGCGGTGATGGACAAACAGGGCTGGGGAAATTACGAGTCTCTGCCGCCTGCGACGCTTCCGCCGGTCTACATCGCATACCGCACCGAACTGGCCGAATCCTCGGACGTTTTTCATAACGATATTCGCGGACGATACGGCCGCGACGAGCCCGAGGTGGTGGACGCGATGACATTCTGGGCGGATCTGACGGTTCGCGCCCGCGCCGCCTTGCTGGCCGGACGCGCTGAAGAGCTGGCGGAGCTGATGAACGCCAACTTTGACCGCCGCCGGGAGATTTATCAGATCCATCCGGACAACATTGCCATGATTGAGGCGGCGCGCTCGGCCGGAGCCAGCGCCAAATTCACCGGATCCGGCGGAGCGATTGTCGGCACCTTCCGCGACGAAACGATGTTTACCCATTTACGACGGGCGCTGGAACCGCTGGGAGTTCACGTGCTGAAACCGGATTTAATCTGAAAGGAACCTTCATGATTCGCAAAGCAGTTATTCCGGCGGCCGGGTTCGGCTCGCGCTTTCTTCCCGCAACCAAGTCCCAACCCAAAGAGATGCTTCCGGTGGTCGACAAGCCGGTGATCCATTATGTGGTTGAAGAGGCGGTTGCATCCGGCATTACCGACATTCTGATGGTGATCGGGAAATCCAAACGTTCGATCGAAGAGTATTTCGACCGCAACTTCGAGCTCGAAGCGGAGCTGGAGGCCAAACACAAATACGAGCTGCTGGAAGAGATTCGTAAAATCTCCTCGCTGGCTAACATCTACTTTGTCTGGCAGAAGGAAATGAAGGGGCTGGGCGATGCGGTGGCCTGCGCCCGCTCGCATATCGGCAATGAACCCTTCGCGCTGTTGCTGGGTGACACCATCCTTCAGTCCAACTCCGCCCGCCCGGTCACCCGCCAGTTGATTGATGTCTATAACGAAAAAAACGCGTCGGTCGTCTCCCTCGAAGAGGTGCCGAAAGAAAAAGTTTCGCGCTATGGCGTAATGGCCGGCGAGCAGGAGGCAGATCGCCTTTATCGCGTGAGTGATTTTGTCGAAAAACCCGAGCCGGGTACCGAGCCGTCGCTGCTGGCATTTGCCGGGCGCTACGTTTTCACGCCGGAGATTTTCGACTATCTCGTCGAAACCAAGCCGGGAAAAAACAACGAAATCCAGCTGACTGATGCCATGCGTCAAATGGTTCAGGAACGCCCGATGTACGGCTGGCAGATTGAAGGCCGCCGCTACGACATCGGCAACAAGCTCGACTACATCAAAACCAATATCGAATTCGCGCTCAAACGCGACGACCTGCGCGGGAAACTCAGCGAATACATCAAGGAAACGGCCAAAGGATTAGCATGAGTGCTGAAAAAGCCGACTGGACGCCCGAGTTGGACAAGGAAAACTCCAAAGCCGTCTGGGCACATGTCGTTCCGTTTCTAGGCTGGCTTTTGTTAATGAGCACTCTGTTCGGGGATCCGTCCGGCTTGCATTATGCAATCCAAACGGCCGGGGGCTTGATCCTGCTGCTGATCTTCCGTCCGTGGCGTTGGTACACTCCGCCGAAACTCAAAAATGTTCCGCTGGCGCTGGCCGTCGGGCTGCTGGTGTTTGTCTTCTGGGTCGGGCTCGAATCAGAATTTTTCAAGAGCGCTTTCCCGAAAATCAGCGAGTTCTATCAGCGCTACTTTGTGGAAATGATGCGCTTCGGCCAGCTGCGCGAGCCGCTTGAGCTGGGGGCTAACGGACTCTACCACTACGACCCGCGTACCACCGGCTGGCCGCTCTTCTGGGTGCACATGCTCGGCACGACGGTTGTTATCGGAGCCATCGAGGAGTTTATGTTCCGCGGCTTTCTCTACCGCTGGATGCAGGGCAGTCCTTTCTTTAAAAAGGATATCGGTGTGATGGATACGCGTATGTGTATTGCGATCGCCGCGCTCTTTGCGCTCGAACATAACGAATGGATCATGGGCTTTCTCTGCGGGTTGATGTTCACCTGGCTGATGGTCAAAACCCGCGACATCTGGGCCGCCATTCTGGCGCACGCCTTCACCAACGGATTGCTCGGCTGGTACGCCGTTCACACCGGCGCTTACTGGTTCTGGTAACGTATGAGCCAGGAACTCCAGCCCGATCCGCAAGCGTTTAAAAAACTGCTGACCGCGACGATGCCGTTCGGCAAATATGCCGGACGCAGGCTGGTCGATCTGCCGGAGCCCTACGTGGTCTGGTTTAAGCAGAAAGGCTTTCCGAAAGGCGAGCTGGGGCAGATGCTCGAAACGGTTTACACCATCAAAGCCAACGGGCTGGAATATCTTTTCCAGCCCGGCGCAAAAAACCCGGAGCAGAAATAGATTTTTCCAATGTTTGGAAACCGTCGCGGCCGGATTTAAGGATTTTTCCAACCCTTGGAACTTCAGCGTTTGAGCGGAGAGGGATCGTGCTGCAGGGTTCCGGTTTTAAGCAGGTCGATAATTTTATAAGTGCCGTATTTGCGCGCTTTCAGGAATCCGCTCCAGGCGGCTTCAGCGAGGCGGCCCGCATCGAGCAGGTCGAAGAGCCACTGGTCAGTGTAGCGCGGATCGTCCTGCGGGATGCCCGCCTGAACTTCCATCAACCACTTTTTGTTGAAGCGTTCCTGCGCGCCGACGGGCGGCGACATGATGATCGGCAGGCCGAGCCCGCAGTAGAAGGAGAGTTCGCTCGGTTTCGTCCAAAGAATGTCGGTGGTGCGGATGGCTTGAGCGAAGAGGCGGAAGTATTCGGTTTTTTCCGATGCGTAGAGGATGCGTAGATTCGGCGAGCCGGGCAGCAGTTCCGCTTTCACTTTTTCAAAATAATCGCGGACATCTCCGCGGACGCCGGCGACGAGGTTCAG
>JAQUXG010000239.1 GCA_028692515.1 Kiritimatiellales bacterium
TTATGCCAATAAGGATATGGATTTGCAGTATTCATCGCTTAAGGTAAACGGCGATCGCTATTCGGGTGGCGAAGTTCTCAGCAGGAAGACATACAAGAATGACGACTGGTCCAGCTATGGTAACAGCCGTGCTCGTCCGGCCGAAAACACGGACTATAACCGGTCGAACACCAATTCCTATTGGGAGCAGGGATATCATGATAATGTGCAATCTTACGAATGGGCTGAGATCAAAGAAATGCCGTTTATCGGGCCGCTTTCTGAATATGAAAACTATGCGATTACTAACGGAGGAACGGTGTCTCAGGTCTATTCGGTTACGGCGGCCGGCGTTCTAAGCAATCGTAATACAAGCGTTTCTGCGGTTTGGGGCGATGGGGCCGGCGAAAATGCCGGCATCGGCACCAACGACAACGGTTGTCTGGTTTTAATCGGCACAGCCAGTAATCCTATCGTAATCGATGGCATTGTTGTAGCAAGAGGCGATGTTTACATCAAAGGCTATTACACAGGACAGGGCACCATCTATGCCGGGCGCAACATCTACCTGATTGGTGATTTGATAGCAACCAATCCGCCGACGTGGCCCCATCCCGACAACACGCCAATCGCCACGGCCAATGCCAACAAGACCAAGGACTTTCTTGGCCTTTGCGCCAAAGGCAGCATGGCGTTTGGTGATCCCAGCGCACTGGATGTCAGTTTCTTAACAAGTCCATATACCGGATCGCATGCCTCCGATGTCAGCGATGCCGCACTAGGTTATGTCAGCTACTATTCGGGCGGTGTGCCATATTTCAACGGCGATTACACTCAGCCAGACGGTGACGGTACGGCCCTGCGGTCGGATGGATCAACGCGCCATTTTTACGATCCGATGATTGGCGCCACAGCGATGACAACCGGGTTGCAGCCCGCTTCACGGATTGGCTGGCTTGATGTCGTCCTTTACGCGAACCATCTGATTGCCGGAGATTTCCATCAGGGAACGCTGAATGGTGCTTTTGTTTGCCGCGACGAGTCGGTCTGGCGCACCGGCAGTCTGACGCTTAACTGGGATATTCGCATTGGCTCCCGGTCGTATGATGGGATCGGGTCTTCCTCAGGATTGCCGGGTCTGCTTCCCCGTCAGTCCACGGTTTATCGCACTATTAAATGGACGGAGTTGGCCCCATGACGCGCCGCATTGTCATTTTATTCTCTCTTGTATTGCTGGCGGGTTCTGCCCGGGCAATCCTGCCGCCGGATGCAAAAGCTCGGGAACCGCAACTTCGAGTCTATCGGCAGCAACTGAATATGAATTATGAAAAACATTTGGTCGAGCGGCAGGAGTTGTCCGTTCGCGCCTATGAACAGACCCGTAAGGACATTTTTATTCCGCCGTGGATGCGTGAAACAGCGCAGACAGCCCAGCAGTCGGATGTCAGTTCTACCGCATCCGCACAGGGAAAGACGGCCAAAAGAAATCATCGCTTTTTGGTATCCGTCGTGCTTTTAATTCTACTAGGCGCCGTGGCAGGCTGGATCCGGCATGCAACACGGGAAATCGACGAATAAAGTTTTTTGCGTATGAATTTTAAATTGAAAACAGCGGGTGGAAAAGAGCAGGGAAGACGACCGGCCAATCTGCTGGCGCTCGATTTTGCCACCACTGGAATTAAAGCGGTCCGCCTGAAAAAAATTAAGGATCACATCACACTCGCTGCGGCCGACATTCTGCCCCCGTGCAGTCCGGACTCGGAAGAAAAACCCGCGATTCCCAAGTTGATGTCCTCTTACTACGCTGCGCTCTGCGCCACCATGGATAATGTGATGCTCCGGGTGTTTCCACAGATCCTTCCGGAAGAGGAGGATTTGGACGCGCTGGTTCGCGAAAATCTCAGTGTCGCCGCCGATTATCGTGTTGGCGGGCTGGTGTTGTCCCGCGCAAAAGGGAAACGGGAAAGTACAATTCTGGGGGTTGCCGTTCCTGAAAAAATAATTCAGCATTATCTGGAGCTTTTCGACAACGGGGCCCCGGCCCCGCACTCGCTGGAGATTTCTGGCGTAGCGGCGCTCTCCGCGTTCCTTCATAACCGCGGCGCGCAAACCGAAAGCCAGACCGTCTGTGTAATCGAAACCGGCGCGCGGCATACCTATGCCGCCTTTCTGCACCGTAATCAGCTCCAGCTCATTAACCGCTTCGATGTCGGCGGCGACTCGTTGCTGAGACAGGTTCAGCTTGCGCTGGGTGTGGATGCTGACATGGCCGGCACGATTCTCTCCGGCGGTTCGGTCGATGTCTCCTCGCAGATCCGGCAGGTTCTCAACCCCTTCACCCGCCAGCTTTCAATCTACCGCGAGTTTGTTGAGCGGCAGAACAAGTCGTCGCTTTCTGCTGTTTATATTTCGGGCGGACTGGCCACATCGCCCTGTTGGCAGACCGCCATTAAAGAGGTGCTCGGTTTTATCCCTCAGGCATGGAGTCCGTTTGAAAAAATTGAAATTCCGGAAGGCGCTTTTCCGGAACAGCTGAAGGGACAGGAATCGCGGTTCGCGGCGGCCGTTGGCGCGGCGCTTGCCGGAATGGAGGTCTTATGAACCTGCAGGTCAACCTCCTTAAAAAAACAGAACGCCGCTATCAGGGCATTGTCAGCATGAAAGTCATGGTGCTGGGATCCGTCAGCGTCTTGGCGGGGATCACCATTCTGGTTTTTCTGCTGGCGGGAGTTTCCAAGATGACGCTCAACGCCAATCTGGATCGGGCCCGGCACGAATGGGAGCGACTGGAACCGCAGGCCGCTGTGGTGCGTAAAGCGCAGGCCGCCATCGGAACCAACAGCAAGACGCTTTCAGACCTCGAAAACTGGTCCAGGGGCGACCATCCCTCTATGTTCAGCGTTCTGTATGCGGCGCAGAGCCGGATTCCGTCTTCGATGGCGCTGGATAATTTTTATGCCGGGCTGGAACAGGCCTCCGACGATGAGCCCGCCTATTATATCCTCCGGTTCAGTGGCCGCTCGCTCGGTGAATTGACCGCAGTCGAGGCCAAGCGCCAGCTGAACGCAGATGCCGGATTGCGCCGTTTTTGCGGCGAAATCAAGCTGTTTCCTCTCAGCGCGAATCCGGCGAGACCTGGATTTTTGCATTAGAGGGGCGTCGTCCGACAGGAGGGGCCAAACAATGAACTGGGGCTCCCTCACGAAGAAACAGCAACAGATGGTCGTGGTCA
>JAQUXG010000240.1 GCA_028692515.1 Kiritimatiellales bacterium
TTTCGGTTGCTGAAAAATATCGTTCAGGTGCGTTGAAAGCGTTACTTATAGGATTATGAAAACGATTGGAGCTCATGTCAGTGCAAGCGGGGGTGTTGAAAACGCTCCATTGAATGCAAAAGCGATTGGCGCGGATGCCTTCGCCCTTTTTACCAAAAACCAGCGGCAGTGGGGTTCACCTCCGCTGACCGAGGCGGGCATTGCTGCCTTTAAGAAAAATATCCGGGACGTTTGCAGTCCATCAAATATCCTGCCGCATGACAGTTATCTGATTAATCTTGGGCATCCGGAAACCGAAGGGCTCGAAAAATCGCGCGAAGCCTTCCTGGATGAAATGCAGCGCTGTGAACAGCTCGGACTCGACCGGCTGAATTTTCACCCCGGCAGCCATTTGAAAAAATGCACCGAAGATGAATGCATTGCTCTGATTGCAGAGTCGATCAACATCGCCCTTTCGAAAACCCAAGGCGTTACAGCGGTTATCGAAAACACGGCAGGACAAGGCTCGAACATGGGCCACCGCTTCGAACAGCTCGCCGCGATGATTGATCAGGTCGAAGACAAAACCCGCGTCGGCGTCTGCATCGATACCTGCCACGCTTTTACCGCTGGTTACGATCTGCGCACGGAAAAAGCGTTCACAGAAACTTTTGCCCAGTTCGAAAAGATCGTCGGGTTCAAATATCTCAAGGGTATGCACATCAACGATTCTAAAAAAGATTTCGGCACACGGGTCGACCGGCACGAATCGCTCGGCAAGGGCTTCATTGGGATCGACTGCTTTAAATTTCTGATGGCCGACGAGCGATTTAACGGAATCCCTCTGATTCTAGAAACCCCCGATCCGTCGATCTGGGCCGACGAAATCAAACTTCTGCGCAGCTTCGAGAAGTAACCTTCCAATGTTTGGAAAGCGCAGGTCAGTCGCGGAACGGGAGAATATCGTCGAGGGTTTCGGTGCCGACAAGAGCCATTAGAAGACGGTCGATGCCGAGCGCGCAACCGCCGGAGGGCGGAACCTTTTCCAAACATTGGATAAATTCCTCATCGACGGGATAGACGGTTTTGCCAAGCGCCCTTCTCTGCTCGCCCCACTTCTCAAAACGTTTCCGCTGTTCAACCGGATCGGTGAGTTCGCTGTAGGCATTGGCGATTTCAATGCCGCCAAGATAAAGCTCCCAGCGCTCGGCGACGTTGGGGTTGTCCGGTTTGAGCCGTGCGAGTGCGCAGCATTCGGCAGGATAGTCCATCAGGATAACCGGCGCGTCTTTCGGCAGGTTCGGTTCGATTTTTTCGACCATGTCGATATCGAAGCGGTCGGCGTCGAAGTTTTCGACCGGATTCCAGCCAGCAAATTGCTGATAGATTTCTGCGATGGTAAACGTTTTCCGAAGTTTGGAAATTCCGACCGTTTGCAGAAGTTTCGTTACATCATCCAACATGGAATTGTAGTCGGCTTCGGCGCGGTACCATTCGAGCATGGTGTATTCAGGATGGTGCCGGTCGCCGCGCTCGCCCTGCCGAAAACATTTGCCGATTTCAAAAATCTTTTGCGCGCCCTGCGCGAGCAGTTTTTTATGATAGAGTTCGGGCGAAGTGCGCAGCCAGCGGTCGCCGGAGGATTCGGCATCGATATGCAGCTCCATGCACGGGGTTTTCATCCGGATGGGGGTTTCGACTTCGATGAATCCTTCAGAATGAAAAAACGCCCGGAGGCTTTGCATTAACGCATCACGACTCTGCAAAATATGAAACATGCGTAATTCCTAATGACGAAAAACCCAACTACCCAAAGAAACCCGAATGCCGAAAAGCCTAAAGTCGAACACGAATATTAACCACGATAAATTTTAGCAAAAATCAAGTGGAGCTCTCTGGCTTCCTGCCATAACACTTTGGCCTCTTCCTTCAATTCCGGCACCGCCGTGGCAATCATCCGGAGAAAGAACTTTGATTCGCGATCCTCACGCTTGCTGATGGAGATTTTATGCCGAAAATCATTTTTTGAAACTGCGTCATCCGCCTCACAATAGTTCGCGCCGACACTGGTTCCGGCGCCAACCAGTTGATCAATTAGTCGATTCGTAACAGAACTGACCGGTATTTTTTTGGAAAACCGAATGATTTCCTCCCCAAATAAAGCCGTACGTTCTTCAAGATCAGAGGACGCCCGTTTTCTTCCCTTCCGCTGTCATTATTTTGATTCATTCGAGCTTCAGGTTTCTTTGGGTGCTTGGGTTTTTCGGATTTAAGCTTTTGATACCCGGTCGGCATATTCACCGGTGCGGGTGTCGATACGGACGACATCGCCTTCGTTGATGAAGATCGGAACCTGGAATTCGTAGCCGTTGTCGATTTTGGCCGGTTTCATGACGTTGCCGCTGGCGGTATTGCCGCGCGCGCCCGGTTCGGTTTCGGCGATGACTTTTTCGATGAAGGTCGGAAGGCTGATGTCGAGTGCCTTTTCTTTGTGGAAAAGAATGTCCACTTCCATTTCTTCGACGATGAAGTATTGGTTCCGGCCAAGCTGCTCAGCGGTGAGGTGAATTTCTTCGAAGGTGTCGTTGTCGGAGAAGACGAAGTCGTCGCCGTTGTGATAGGAGAAAGTGAAGGTGCGGGATTCGAGGTTGGCTTTGTCTACTTTGTCGCCGGAGCGGTAGCTTTTCTCAAAGGTCGTTCCGGTGGAAAGGTTTTTGATTTTACAACGGTAGATGGCCTGCCCTTTGCCGGGTTTGGAGAACTGAAAATCAGTGACGATGCAGGGGGCGCCGTCGATCTCAATTTTAAGCCCTTTTTTCAGTTCGGATACTTCGTACATGGTTTACTCCCTGGGAAAATTAAGCGGCGGATTATCCATAAATCCGAAGGAAAGAAAAGGGTTTTTTCGCGTCAGGCGGATTCCTCGCGGGAATGGATTTTGAGTTTATCGATGCGGTAGCGCAGGATCCGGCGAGTGGTTCCGAGCATCTGCGCGGCCCGGGTCTGCACGCCGTCTACCCGCTGAAGCGCTTTTTCGATGAGGCTACGTTCAAAGCTCTCAAGAACCTCTTTCATGGGCCGGCCATCCGGTTCGGCCACAAAGGGCCGGCGGGCGAGTTCGTATTCCAATCCGGCGACCTGCTGTTTGAGGTCGTTCATATGCAGAGCCCGGCCAACCACCAGGCGCAGTTCATCAATATCGAACGGTTTGCGGATA
>JAQUXG010000241.1 GCA_028692515.1 Kiritimatiellales bacterium
CCCGAGGGAGAGCATCACCGCAACAATCAAAACCAGAATCACCGCACCGGCAATCAATAGAACCTTATTCATATTAGTACCCCTTTCTTTTCGAAACGCATTTTGAAACGCTTTGTGTGCCGGGACAAGCTTGGAGTTGGATCAAAAAAAAAGGCCGCTCCGGAAAGCGGCCTTTTGATCGTAGAACGTCAGCCACTACTCAAACTGATTTTTGTAATAAACAATTTCATCGTTAACGGCGAACAGTTTGGCCGTGGTGAACACCTGATGTTTATCGCGGGCCTTGTCGCATTTAATGGCGGCGTTTTCGGCGGCTTCCTCAAGAGTGGCCCGGCCGCCATCATAACCGAATGCCCACTGACCGGTCAGGTCGACGGCGATCACCATGATTTTCTGCCCGGGCAGATCTTTGTACTGCATAAAAATCGGATTAAAAGCATCGGGTGGATCGAGGCGGGTTTCATAGGTTCCGGACGCGCATCCGAAAACAGTGGCGAGCAGAGCGGATAGGACAGCGACTTTGATGAAATTTTTCATAACCTTCTCCTGTTGAATAAATCAGTTCGAAGAAAACCCGAAAACACAGACGGAGTCAATTCTAAAGCCGGTTCTGGTGAGCAGGGGCCTATTGCTTTTCGATGACCGCCGCACCGAAGGTAAATCCGCCGCCGAAAGCGGTGAGGCCGATTAACGAATCTTTCTGCATCTGCGGCATCAGCTCCACCAGAGCGAACGGAATGGTGTTCGACGAGGTGTTGGCGTATTTGCGGATGTGATTGAACATCTTTTCCGGCGGGCAGTGGATCGCTTTGCGAATGGCTTCAATAATCCGCTCGTTCGCCTGATGCGGAACAATCTTGTCGAGTTGTTCGACTGAAATGTTCCGGTTTTCACAGGCTTCGGCCAGCATGTCGATCATCTTGCGCACCGCGATCTTAAAGACGGTGAGGCCTTCCATTTCAATTTTTTCGCCGGTTCCCATGTGCGGAACATAAAGGACCTTCTGATCAACACCGACGGCGGAAAGAACGGGACGGTTCACCAGTACGTTGACGTTTCCGGCTCGCGGCTCGCAGGAGATCAGCGAGGCGGTCGCGGCGTCGCCGAAGAGCGCCACGGTCTTTTGGTCTTCGTGATTAACCATCGGCGAAAGCGTTTCAGCGGTGATTACGATCACTTTTTTCGACGGATCGTCGCGCAAAATATCAACCGCGTTCTGCAACGCGTACATATAGCCGGAGCAGGCGGCGCTGACGTCGTGCGCCTGCATCAGAATCTCGCCTTTGGCGGGGCTGAGTTCCTTCAGAACGCGACAGGCGAGCGACGGCGTCATCATCAGCGGTGTGCCGGTTGAGCAAACGATGGCATCAATATCGGCCAGCGTCAGTTTTTCCATTTCGAGCAGATCACGAACGGCTTTGACCGCAAGCGTTTCGACATTTTCATCGCCGGTGATCCAGTAGCGCTCTTCGCAACCGGTGCGCGAGCGGATGGCTTCAGAATCCCATTCGCCGTGGCCGGAGAGCAGTTCGTCATTTAGAATATGTCGTGAGCCGAGCACTGTCGCGATAGAGGAAATGAGAACCGGCTTCCGTTCGATCACAGTTTTTCCAATGGTTGGAACGTTGGTCGCAATAATTTTTTCAAGAATCGGCGTGCCGGGGTCTTCTTTCGTAATCGGCTTTTTAACCAGACCGGATTCTTCGGTGGCGATACGCGCCAGCGGCGTGCCGACATCGACCGAGTCGCCCTCGGCAAGGAAGAGTTGTTCAATCGTCCCGGCGACCGGCGTGGAGATTTCCATCGTCGCTTTGTCCGCTTCAACCGATGCGAGCAGTTCACCGGCGTTCACGGCTTGGCCTTCTTTGACCAGCAGTTCAACGATTTTAACGGTTTTATCCGACGGGCTGGAGCCGATGGCATTGACGGTGACAAAGCCATCGGCTTCTTCGACCGGCTTCTGCCAGCTCAGTGAATAGTCGAGCAGTTCGGCAGCTTTGCCGAGCACGCTGCGGAACGACGGCAGCACTTCGATCTGTGTTTCAAAAAGATAGGGAATGTAGGTGTCGTGGCGCGTAACGCGCGCCATCTGCACCGGAACATTGGCTTTTTCGGCGACGGTCGCCATGATTTCGCCGCCCAGTCCGCAGGTGTGGTTGTCTTCGTGAACCACCAGCAGCTTGCCGGTTTTCTGCGCAGAGGCGATCACGGCGTCCTGATCCCACGGCACGAGTGAGCGCAGGTCAATCACCTCAACAGACGCGCCGGCAGTCTGCATTGCTTCGGCAGTCTTTTCGCACAGCGGCATGGTGCTGCCCCAGCTGACGAGGGTCAGATCTTTACCCGGACGGGTGACGCGCGCTTTGCCGATCGGAATAAATTGTGAGGCCGCGTCGGCGGCAGAAGCGTTTGATCGGTCATTGATCAGATTTTTCGGGAAAAGAAAAACGGTCGGACGTCCGGATTCAAACGCGGCGTTAAGCAAACCTGCGGCATCCGGTGCGGTGGAGGGCATAAAGACATCCAGTCCGGGGATATGCGCGAACGTGGCGTCGAAGGTTTGCGCGTGATACGGGCCGAGGCCCGGACGGTAGGCTCCGCAGATTGCCATCAGAATAACAGGGCATTCCCACTGTCCGTTGGTTCTCCACCACATGGCGCCGAGTTCGGAGGCGATCTGGTTGAAGGCGGGCAGCATGAAATCGGCAAACTGAATGCAGGCAACGGGCTTTTTGCCTGTAAAGGCCTGTCCGATTGCCGCGCCGACGATCGTGGATTCGCTGAGCGGGGCATTAATGACCTGTCCAGGGAATGCGGTGCTGAGTCCGCGCGTCAGGCCAAAGACGTCGCCCTTCGGATCTTCGATATCTTCGCCGTACATGTAGATCGATTTGTCGCTTCCGAGACGGGTGCGGAGAACGTCACGCATCGCTTCAAGCATTGTCAGTGCGTCGCCTTCGGCGCGCTGTTCGCTTGCAGCCGCAGTCAGTTTTTCCGGCAGCGGTTTTTTCGCGGAAAATTCTGTTTTTGCATTCGGCGCTTTCCGGGCGGCGGCGAAGGCCAGATCCATCTCCTGATTCACTTCGTGCTCAATGGTTTTGAGCTGTGTTTCGGGTATTCCTGCCGCAATCAGCTTTCCGGCCAGAATCAAAATCGGGTCGGCGTTTGCATGCATTTCGCGAATGTCATC
>JAQUXG010000242.1 GCA_028692515.1 Kiritimatiellales bacterium
GACCGGCATGATCCAGTTTTGCGCCAGCTGGGCGGGGTGCAGGCGGGTGATGGAATAGAAAATCAGCGCGGGATAAATGACCGAGATGAGCAGCCGGGTCATTTCGGTGGTACCGGATTCGCTGATGATTTTCCGGCGGCGGGCCAGCCCGCCCAGCGCCATCAGCACGAGGACAAATAGAATTTGTAAAACGTAATTCATGACGCGTCTATGAAACCGGCAACCCGCCGGGGAGGGAAGGAATAATAAGGAATTTTAGCGGGAGGCGCAGTATTTGAGCTGCACACCCTTGAGAAAGTTGCGCAACATCTGATCTTTGCAGTCGCGGTAATGCTTATGATCCGGCTTGCGGGAAAAGGCGCTGAGTTCATGCTTGCTGATCGGCATATCCGCCAGACCCATGATTTCCTGCACATCCTCCGCCCGGAGGTTCAGCGCAATTCGCAGTTTCATCAAAATGACATTGTTCGTTAACTGCGTTTCCGGCTCGGGTTGCGGGCCTTCTTTTCTGCCGCGCCTGTCGATAATGAAGCCATTCAGAAACGTTGCCAGCTGAGTGTCGCTGCATTCCTGATAAGCCGGATCTTCATCGCGTTTCAGCCAGGCGCTGATCGGTTCCCATTCAACGGGATGCCCGGCCAGCGCGAACAGGGCGATCATTTGGGAATCCTTCAGATCGAAGGTGTAGCGGAGGCGGCGAAGAATGTCATTGTTTCTCATAAATTCAGGCTTTCGGGGTTATTTCAGCTCCGCATTACACAGTTTTTGCGCCCCTTTGACCAGCAGTTCGAAGTAGGCGGGAACCAGGGAGATGAACATCATTTTTTCTTTTGAAAACGGGTGGGTCAGCGTGAGGGCTGCGGCATGAAGGGTTAGTTTTTTAAAACTCTTTTCCTTGGCGCCGTATTTGGTGTCGCCCGCCACCGGACAGCCTTTGTCGGCCAGATGCACGCGGATCTGATTCTTCCGGCCGGTGAACAGCTCAACGGCCAGCAGGCTGAAGTTCGGGGTTTCTTTCAGCACTCGATAGCCGGTTTTTGCCAGCTTGCCTTTTTTCGCGTCGGTCGTTGAATACATTTTAAACGCGCTGTTTTCCGCCAGATAGGAGGTGATCTCGCCTTGCGGCTCCGCCATCTTTCCGCATACCACGGCAAAATATTTTTTCTGAAAATTCGGCCACTCGGCCTGAAGGTAGTCTTTGGCCGCCTCGCTTTTGGCGAACACGAGCACGCCGGAGGTTTCCCGGTCAAGGCGATGCACAATATAAATCCGGTTTCTGGATTTCGGGTTTCCCCGGCGGACATAGTCATTCAACAGCTCGTGGGCGGTGGCGGCCGGGGCTTTTCCATCGCTCATGGTCAGCAGCCCGCCCACCTTGTCGATCACAAGAATATCGCGATCCTCATAGAGAATGGTCATTCCCTTCGGCTCGAATTTTTTCAGGGGATTTTTAAAGTTCTGTTGGGATTTGTGCATTCAGCAGCCGATCAGCTCGTGGTCGAGCATGGTTTTGTGGTCGAAGGTGAAGCGGCCGATGAATTTTTCGCCCGCCATCATTTTTGGATACCAGACCGGATCATCCGCCCACATGTTATGCCAGGGCAGTTCATCGGTTGAAAACCAGATTGGAATGGCTTCGTCGGTTTCGGCCGGCGTGCCTTCAAACTGTGTGGCGGTGAAGACCTCGCCGTGAATGCTGTGTCCGTCGATAAACTGGAACATCAGGGTTCCGGCATGAACCGGATCAAGCGGCGTGATGCAAAGCTCCTCCTGCGTTTCGCGCACCGCGCACTCCAGCGGGGTTTCTCCGGCCTCCAGCCGCCCGCCCGGCGCGTTATAATAACCGGCACCGAATCCCCGCTTTTTGTGGATCATCAGCATCCGGCCGTTCTGCAGAATAAACATCAGCGTCGCCCGTTCCGCCGGATTCCAGTTGTCCCAATCGACATCGCTGACCGTTTGAATTTTAAAATCGTTTTCCATAATTCAGGGTAGAAAGTGTCTCATTCCGGCCTCGTTCGCCAATCCTAAAGTGCCGGAACTGCGTAATATAGAATAAAAGCCCCGCCTTAAAAACGGAAATTTACCTTGTAATCAGGGGGCGAATAACTATCCTTTCCGCTCTTTTGTGAACCGTAGAAGGCGAGTTAACCGGCCGGGTGGCTGTGAGCGTCTGCGGAAGAAAAAGAAAATAACCCCGGGACGGGGTGCCCCGCGCAATGCGGCCGCAGACGTCGCCGGATAGAATAAAGAAGATTAGATCATGGCAGATACCCTCACCATCGGCAAAGACGCAGACGCGATCGATGCAATGTACAGCAACACCCTCAAGGACTTCGCCGTCGGCTCCATCGTGCCCGGTAAAGTACTCCGCATCCAGGACGACGAAGTGCTCATCGACATCGGCTACAAATCAGAAGGCATCGTCGACGGCGACGAATTCGAAGATGTAGAAACCGTTCAGGTCGGCGACACCGTTGAAGTATTCCTCGAAAGCCTCGAAAACGACCACGGCATGGTTGTCCTCAGCAAAAAACGCGCTGAACAGCAGCGTAAGTGGGATCATATCGTCAACGACTGCGAAGAAGGCAGCCTGGTTGAAGGTACCATCACCCGCGCCATCAAGGGCGGCTTCATCGTCGACATCGGCGCCGACGCGTTCCTTCCCGGCTCGCAGGTCGACGTGGTTCCGGTTCGCAACCTCGACGACTACATCGGTCGTACGCTCGAAGTCAAAATTCTCAAAATCAACAAAGAGCGCAAAAACATCGTGGTTTCCCGCCGCGAAATCATCGAAGAAGCCCGCCGCGGTCAGAAACTCAAACTGCTCGGCGAAATCAAGGTCGGCCAGCTCCGCAAGGGCACGGTCAAGAACATCACCGACTTCGGTGCGTTCGTGGACCTCGACGGTATCGACGGTCTGCTGCATGTCACCGACATGAGCTGGGGCCGCATCAATCACCCGACCGAAATGGTTCGCGTTGGCGACCAGCTCGAAGTGATGATCCTCGACATCGACCTCGACAAAGAGCGCATTTCGCTCGGTCTCAAACAGACCTTGTCCAACCCGTGGCAGGACATCGACGCCAAGTACCCGATCGGCACCCGCATCTGCGGTAAAGTCGTCAGCCTCGCTCCGTATGGCGCGTTCGTTGAAATCGAAGAAGGCGTTGAAGGTCTCGTACA
>JAQUXG010000243.1 GCA_028692515.1 Kiritimatiellales bacterium
GCCATCTGTTCTTTGGTGAAGGGTTCTTCTTCGGCGGTGCCCTGCACTTCGACGAGTTTGCCGGAGGCGGTCATGACGACGTTCATGTCGACTTCGGCTTTGGAATCTTCAACGTAGCAAAGGTCGAGTAGCGCAACCCCTTTATGAATGCCGACGCTGATGGCGGCGAGCGCTTCTTTGATCGGATCTTCTTTGAGCAGTTTTTCGGCGAGCAGGCGATCCACCGCCATGCGCAGCGCGACATAGGCACCGGTAATCGAGGCCGTGCGCGTTCCACCGTCGGCCTGAATAACGTCGCAGTCGATGTAAAGCTGGCGGCGGCCGAGCTTTTTCAAATCAATAATGGAGCGGAGCGCGCGACCGATGAGCCGCTGGATTTCCATGGTGCGTCCGCCAAGTTTTCCCATTGAGGCTTCTCGTCGGGCGCGGTCGGCCGTGGCGCTGGGGAGCATGGAGTATTCACAGGTGAGCCAACCGCCTTCGACGTTCTGGGCGCGCATCCAGCCGGGAACGCTTTCGTCCACGCTGACAGCGCAGATGACTTTGGTGTTGCCCATTTCGACCAGCACGGAGGCTTTGGCGTTGATGGTGAAGTCGCGGGTAAATTTTACCGGACGCAATTGGTCCGGTTTCCGTCCGTCAAAGCGTAATTCTGCCACGTTGATAAACTCCCCCAGGTCGATGCCCGTATTGATCTTATTATAAGGTTTAGCCATACGAGCGCCGATTATGCGAAACCACCCCGCGAATGCAACGGGGAAAAGAGATAAACAGCCAATCCATTGTGAACCTTCGTGTAAATTCAGTGGTTAATTCTTAGTTCCAGTGTCCAGAATCGAACTCGCCCGCGTCACGCCGCTTTGATAGGTTTCGCGGCATGAAAACAATTTATGCCTGTACCACCGCCGCCGACACATGCCAGGTTTATATCGGCACGATGGCCCAGGGAGATGACGCCGGAATCTACCTGACATTTCTTGATATGCAGACCGGAAAGCTGAGAGAACCGGCGCGCGTCAGTTCAGTCAATGGAGCCGGATTCATTGCGCTTCACCCCGACGGACAACACCTCTATTCCGCCAGCGCCGCCACCGGCCTGGCAAGCGCCTTCCGGATTCTGAAAGACGGAACGTTGACGAAAATCAACTCTCAAACCGCGCGCGGAGCCGGCCCCTGTCATGTAACCATTGACCCGTTGGGCAAAAACCTGCTGGTCGCCAACTATCACGGCGGAAGCTGTGCGGTTCTGCCGATTCGGGCTGACAGATCGCTCGCACCGGCCTCCGCGTTTCAACAACACAGCGGTTCGAGCATTCATCCGACACGGCAGACTGAAGCGCACACGCACTCCATCAACTGCGATCCCGCCGGACGCTTTGCCATCGTGGCGGATCTGGGAATCGATCAACTCATGATCTATCGCTTCGATGCCGATGCCGGAACGCTCACGCCCAACGATCCGCCATTCGTGAACATTGAGCCGGGCGGCGGTCCGCGCCACTTCACGTTTCACCCGAATGGAAAGTTTGCCTACGCCGATCTGGAACTCAGCAACAAAGCGGTTGTTTTTGAATACGATCAAACCAACGGGACGCTGACGGAAATCCA
This sequence comes from Kiritimatiellales bacterium, assembly GCA_028692515.1. Lineage (GTDB taxonomy): Bacteria > Verrucomicrobiota > Kiritimatiellia > Kiritimatiellales > Tichowtungiaceae > Tichowtungia. The sequence goes on from JAQUXG010000243.1 coordinate 1,609, forward strand.
GTCGATATCCACCCTGCCCGACGGCTATGCCAAAGAAAGCATCACCTCAGAAATCCGCACCACGCCCGACGGGCGGTTTCTCTATGTCGCCAACCGTGGACACGACAGCCTCGCCATTTTTGCAATCGATGCCGCCTCCGGAAAACTCACCGCACTCGGCTATGAACCGGTTCGCGGTGAAAACCCGAGAAATTTCAACATCGACCCGACCGGAACCTTCCTGATCGCCCTCAACCCGAAACCCGGAAACGCGGTCGTATTCCGCATCGACAAAAAAACCGGCGCACTCGAATTCACCGGCAGTGAAATCAGCATTACACTCCCCGGCTGCGCACAATTTCTCGCTGCGCCTTAATCAAAAGTTGGCAGTAAAAAAAAAGATGACCCCGCGAAAAAACGTGAATCACGTTTTACAGAAAGAAACAAAGGAAACGAAGGTTGGACGTCCTCTTTGTTCACTTCGTTATCTTCTGTAAAAAACAATTCCCAAAAAATCCAACGCCGACGGTCCAACGGCTATGGCGGGCACCACAGAAGTCACTGAGACACAGAGAAAAGGATTTACAAAATCATGCAGGCAAAATCATTTCAGAGATTATGAACCTCTCTTCGCCGTGCAATCCTTTCCATATGTATAAAAAAATCTCTGTGCCTCAGTGACCTCTGTGGTGAAAACTCTACCGGCGTGCGCCGCGCGGCGCGAATGATCCGCCTTTATGCGTCGCTGCCGGACGCGGCGGACGGCTTTGTCCGCCACCACCTTGCGGACGGCCGGAGCCGCCACGGCGCTGGCCCTGTCGGCCCTTCGGCTCGGGACGCGCATCCGAACCCGTCGCAAGCCGCGCGGTTTCCGAATGGTATTTGTGCGCCTTATCGACGGGAATGGGTTTGCGAATCATTTTTTCAATGTCGCGCAAAAAGTCGCGCTCACGGGCAGAACAAAACGCAACGGCATCGCCGTCGGTTCCGGCGCGGGCGGTGCGGCCGATACGGTGAACGTAGGTTTCCGGTTCTTCAGGAAGATCATAATTCACAACGTGCGTAATGCCGTCCACATCGAGACCGCGCGCAGCGATGTCGGTAGCGACCATGGCGCGCAGCTTGCCGGTTTTAAAATTGTGAAGCGCCGTCGTGCGGGCCGTCTGCGATTTATTGCCGTGAATGGCCGCTGCGGCAATTCCCGCCGATACAAGCTCACGAACTACTTTATCCGCGCCGTGTTTGGTGCGGGTAAAGACAATGACTTTGTCCATGTTGTAATCCGTGATCAACTCAATCAGCAGCTCATCTTTGTTTTCTTTATCAACAAACATCAGCTGTTGCTCGATGCGCTCAACGGTCGGCTGGCCCGGATCAATCGTAATCTGCACCGGATTCTGCAGCAGCTCCTTCGCCAGCGTAGCAACCACCGGCGGCATCGTGGCTGAGAAAAAGAGCGATTGGCGCTTTTTCGGCAGCTTAGCGATCACCTTGCGGACTGCAGGAATAAATCCCATGTCGAGCATACGGTCGGCTTCGTCGAGAATAAACAGCTCGATCTGGTCGAGATGGATATGCCCCTGCTGC
>JAQUXG010000009.1 GCA_028692515.1 Kiritimatiellales bacterium
CCTCCCACCTGTGTCGGTTTTGGTACGGTTACCTGTTTGACTCGCTAGAAGCTTTTCTTGGCAGCATAGTATCAGTTAATCCACTTTGGCCGTAGCCTCAGCGTCCCATCACTTCTCGGAATTGCTCCAACGGATTTACCTATCGGAACTCCCTACAAGTTTAGACTGTCACATCCAATCGACAGCTAACCTAACTTCCTGCGTCCCTCCTTCGCTCAAATGTCAAACCGGCAGTACGGGAATATTAAACCCGTTACCCATCGTCTACGCTTTTCAGCCTGGACTTAGGGGCCGACTAACCCTGGGCGGACGAACCTTCCCCAGGAAACCTTAGGATTTCGGCGGAGTGGACTCTCACCACTCTTGTCGTTACTCATGTCCGCATAATCGCTTGTATGCGCTCCATGCTGGGTCACCCCCACACTTCAATGCACATACAACGCTCCTCTACCACGTGTTCTAAGAACACATCCGCAGCTTCGGCAGATAGTTTTAGTCCCGATCATTTTCGGCGCCAGATCACTCGACTAGTCAGCTATTACGCTTTGTTTAAATGGTGGCTGCTTCTAAGCCAACATCCTAGCTGTCTATGCAATCTGACATCCTTCATCACTTAACTATCTTTAGGGGCCTTAGCTGGCGGTCTGGGCTGTTTCCCTCTTGACTATGAAGCTTATCCCCCACAGTCTGACTCCCGATGTGACTGGAACGGCATTCGGAGTTTGATAGGCGTTGGTATCCTGGTAAGGACCCTATTCCAATCAGTGCTCTACCTCCGTTCCGAGCATTCATCGAGGCTATCCCTCAAGGTATTTCGAGGAGAACCAGCTATCACCGAGTTTGGTAAGTCTTTCGCTCCAACCCACAGCTCATCCAAGTATTTTTCAACATACACTGGTTGGGGCCTCCCCCTGATTTTACTCAGGATTCACCCGGGCCATGGGTAGCTCACTCGGCTTCGGGTCTACCGCATGTGACTTGACGCGCTATTCACACTCGCTTTCGCTTCGGCTCCACATCGTAGATGCTTAACCTTGCCACATACGGTAACTCGCGGACTCATTATGCAAAAGGCATGCAGCCACCCCCTAAGGGGCTACTACAGTTTGTAAGCGCACGGTTTCAGGTTCTATTTCACTCCGCTAACAGCGGTTCTTTTCACCTTTCCCTCACGGTACTGGTACACTATCGGTCATTGATTAGTATTTAGTCTTGGAGGGTGGGCCCTCCGGATTCAGTCAGGGTTTCACGTGTCCCGACCTACTTGGGATACTACTAGAGCTCTTCAAGATTTCGCATACGGGGCTATCACCCTGTTTCGCCGAACTTTCCAGAACGTTCCGCTATCTCTCTAAGTCTCATATCGTAGTCCCGCAACCCCAGTCAGCAAGCCGACTGGTTTAGACTCCTCCGCGTTCGCTCGCCACTACTTGCGGAATCACTGTTGTTTTCTTTTCCTCCGGTTACTGAGATGTTTCACTTCACCGGGTTTCGCTCTGATACCCTATTTTATTCAGGCACCAGTGACGGGACATTACTCCCGCCGGGTTTTCCCATTCGGACACCTCCGGATCAAAGCTTGTTTGCAGCTCCCCGAAGTTTATCGCAGCTTACCACGTCCTTCATCGCCTATCAATGCCAAGGCATCCACCGTGCGCCCTTAGTAGCTTAATCAAAAGTCTACTATCGTAACGACACGCATGCTATATAATATATCTCAATTATAAGTTGCAGTTACCCTAATCTATGCAATTGTCAAAGAACACTTCCCCGAAGGGAAAAAATGTTTGTCTGTCTGTTTTCTTAGCCTTACTTCCAGCCAGCCCGCCTTAATACCCCGTTCGAAAGGTGGTGGGCGTGCCTGGAGTCGAACCAGGGACCTCGTCCTTATCAGGGACGCGCTCTAACCAACTGAGCTACACGCCCTTCAAGGTTGGTGGAGGTAGACGGGTTCGAACCGACGACATCCAGCTTGCAAAGCTGGCGCTCTACCAACTGAGCTATACCCCCAGTGCGGTCCGACCGGCTCCAAAAACAGCCAGTTGAATGATTCACGATTCTCACTTCGATCCAGAAACGGTACGATTTGTTTCTTGCTTACGTGGTGCTTCGGATTGCTCCGAAACAATACTCCATTGCTGGAGCATTTACCCTATCCATCTGCCGGCCAACAAGTTGGTCGGCGAGAGGATTCTCCTTAGAAAGGAGGTGATCCAGCCGCTGGTTCCCCAACGGCTACCTTGTTACGACTTCATCCCAGTTATCAGCCACACCTTCGGCGCCTTCCCCCTTTTAACAGGTTGGATCAACGACTTCGGGTGCAGCCAACTTCCATGATGTGACGGGCGGTGTGTACAAGGCCCGGGAACGTATTCACGGCGCCGTAGCTGATGCGCCATTACTAGCGATTCCAACTTCATGGAGTCGAATTTCAGACTCCAATCCGAACTGGGGGTGATTTTGGGGATTTGCTCCACCTCGCGGTATTGCTTCCTTCTGTACCACCCATTGTAGCACGTGTGCAGCCCTGGACATAAGGACCATGCTGACTTGACGTCATCCCCACCTTCCTCTGGCTTTCACCAGCAGTCTGTTTAGAGTGCCCAGCATTACCTGATGGCAACTAAACATAGGGGTTGCGCTCGTTGCGGGACTTAACCCAACACCTCACGGCACGAGCTGACGACAGCCATGCAGCACCTGTGTAACACCCTCGAAGGCTACGTCGGTTTCCCGTCGTATGCAGTTACATGTCAAGCCCAGGTAAGGTTCTTCGCGTTGCATCGAATTAAGCCACATGCTCCACCGCTTGTGCGGGCCCCCGTCAATTCCTTTGAGTTTTAACCTTGCGGCCGTACTTCCCAGGCGGTGCACTTATCGCGTTAGCTTCGACACGGAAGGGGGTAAACCTCCCACATCAAGTGCACACCGTTTATGGCTAGGACTACGAGGGTATCTAATCCTCTTTGCTCCCCTAGCTTTCGTTCATGAGCGTCAGTATCGGTCCAGAGAGGCGCTTTCGCCACCGGTGTTCTTCATGATATCTACGCATTTCACCGCTACACCATGAATTCCCCTCTCCTCTCCCGTACTCTAGTCCTGTAGTTTCAAATGCATTTCCACGGTTAAGCCGTGGGCTTTCACATCTGACACACAAAACCGCCTGCGAACCCTTTACGCCCAGTAAATCCGAACAACACTTGCCACCTCTGTATTACCGCGGCTGCTGGCACAGAGTTAGCCGTGACTTCCTCTTGAGGTACTGTCAAAGCAACAGGGTATTAGCCTGAAACCATTTATTCCCTCATGACAGGAGTTTACAACCCGAAGGCCTTCATCCTCCACGCGGCGTCGCATGTTCATACTTTCGTACATTGACAAATATTCTCGACTGCAGCCTCCCGTAGGAGTCTGGGCAGTGTCTCAGTCCCAGTGTGGCTGGTCGTCCTCTCAGACCAGCTACCCGTAAGCCTTGGTGAGCCATTACCTCACCAACTAGCTGATAGGATATGGGCTTATCTTGAAGTGGCAGGTCCGAAGATCCCCACCTTCACATAAGGTGCTATGCAGCACCCGAGCACATCCGGTATTACCTACCCTTTCGAGTAGCTATCCCGGGCTTCAAGGCAAATTACCCATATATTACTCACCCGTTCGCCGCTCTCACCCAACACTTCTTTTCCGAAGAATTGAAGTATCAGGATCCCGCTCGACTTGCATGCCTAATCCACGCCGCCAGTGTTCGTTCTGAGCCAGGATCAAACTCTCCGATAATTATACGGAAACATTTTGAAACGCATTGCTTAAAACAAATCGTACCATTTCTAAATCGAAATGATGATCGTGAGTCATTCAGTTTTCAAAGAGCAAAAAAAACACCAACCTGATTACCTGTTTCAACAGGCTTCTCTGTTGGAGCGGCGAGTAACTTACGCAAACTGCTTCAGTCGGTCAACCGCTTTTTTCATTTTATTTTTCAGAACAATTTCCCGTTCGATTCTCACTCGCTTTGCAGCGCGTTTTGTTTCGAACAAGGCGGGCCATCATACGCACATCAGTTTGTTTGGCAACCCGTTTTTTAAATTATTTTAAGAACAATTTCCCGTTCGATTCTCACTCGCTTTGCAGCGCGTTTTGTTTCGAACAAGGCGGGTCATCATACGCACATCAGTTTGTTTAACAACCCGTTTTTTAAATTATTTTCTAGAACAATTTCTTGTCGGTTTCGGCGGGCTTTGCAGCTCGTTTTTGTGTCTGACAAGGCGGGTGATAGTACGCACATAAAAAAACCGTGCAATGTATTTTGAAAACTATTTCCACTTTCGGACAAAAATAATCAAAAACACCAATAAAACCGCACAAAACAGTTTGATAAAAAACTCATTAAAAACTATTCCACAGGCTGCCGAGTCTGTCGCAATAATCAGAATTGATAATCGTAAAGCTATTAAAACAAACGACTTTCGCAAAATAACGACTCGAAATTTTCCAAAAATTCGCCTGCTGAAATTGAAAATGTATTTTATAACATGCTAATTTAAAACGACTTAAAATAAAACGGCTGATCCCAAACATTGGAAAAAGCCGCATTTCTATCTTAAAGTCTATGGCTTAAAGCCGTCTTTTTCTCTCTATCTCCGGCTTTGGAGCTTCGAAAGCAGGCGCAAAATCTCCATATAGAGCCACACCAGTGTCACAATCAGCCCGAAAGCCGCATACCATTCCATATATTTCGGGGCTCCCTGCTCCGCGCCCTGCTCAATAAAATCAAAGTCCAGCACCAGATTCAGCGCCGCCACGACAACAATCACCGCACTGAAACCAATGCCCACAGGCCCGCTTCCATAGATCATTGGAATCTGCACCCCGAAAAACCCCAGAATCATCGACACCAGATAAAACAGCGCAATACCGCCCGTTGCCGCCACTACGCCCAGCTTGAAATTTTCCGTTGCCTTGATCAGCCGCGATGTATAGGCCAGCAGCAATGCGCCCAGCGTGCCGAACGTCAACAAAACCGCCTGCATCACAATGCCCGGGAACTGCTTCTCAAACAGGCTGGAGACACCTCCCAGCATGACGCCTTGGCATACTGCATACATTGGAGCCGTTACCGGCGAAGCTTTCTTATTGAAGATTGTGATCAGTGCCACCACAAAGCCTGCAATGGCACCAATCATGATCCAGCCCGTGGAATCCTGCGGTGCCGCCGGATTCCATGTCAGCATTGTTGCTGCAAACAACAAAGCCAGCAGCATTGCCGTGCGGCTTACCGTCCCCTGGATCGTCATCACCCCTGCACCCTCACGGGCCACATCAAACGTCTTTGCATTCAACGCCGGATTCGCTGTACGCATCATAAATACAACCTCCTGTTAATTTTCTGGAAATATGTCCATTCGACCGGAAAAATGCAAAAACGTTCAAGCACCTCTGGGGCTGGAAAGCCGTCAAACAAAAAGGCTCCGTTGCTGTTGCAACGGAGCCTTCGCCCACCCAATCCTTGGAAAAAGATCAGTCCGCGTTAAGGTCACGGGCCATTAAGGCGGCAATACGGGTCGCAAACGCAGCCGGATTTTCAACCTTGGAGCCTTCGGCCACGTGCGCGAGATCGCGCAGCAGCTCGACGCTTTCGCTCAGCTTCGGGTTTTCCTTGTCCGCTTCGTACATCGCCTTTACCGCCTCAACCACCGGATGCGACGGATTGAGCTCCAGCACGCGTTCCATCTCCGGAACCGGCTGCCCCATGCGGCGCATCATGGCTTCGATATGCGGACTCATGCTGTATTCGTCGCCCACCAGACAGGCCGGGCTTTCCTTAAGGCGGGTCGAGAGACGCACCTCCTTGACTCCGCTAAGCTTCTCTTTAACGAAACCGAGGAACCCTTCGAACTTTTTCTTTTCGTCCTTCAGCGCTTCGGCGTCGCCCATATCCCCTTTGTTGGCGGCCTTGAACTTCTTGCCTTTGTATTCACCGAGTTGCGGCATCACAAACTCATCAATCGGATCGAGGAAGAAGACGACTTCTTTGCCGTCGGCCTTGAAGCCTTCAAGGAACGGGGAGCTTTCTGCAATTCCGCGGTGCTCGGCAGCAAGATAGATAATTTCCTCCTGCCCTTCCTTCATGCTTTCAACACAGTCGGCCAGCGAACGCATCTTGCCCGCCTCGGTCGCAGTGGTTTCGAACAGCAGCAGATCGGCGATTTTTTCGCGGTTCTCGAAGTCGTTCTGCAAACCCTCTTTAAGCATCGGGCCGAACTCGGCGTAGAAGGTCAGGTATTTGTCATAGCTCTTCAGCTTCATCTCGCCGAGCGTCTTCAGAATCCGTCCGGTCAGGTTGCGGCGGATTTTGTCGAGCTGCGGGTTTTCCTGCAGAATTTCGCGCGAGACGTTGAGCGGCAGATCCGCGGCATCCACCACCCCTTTCACAAAGCGCAGGTAGGACGGAAGCAGGTTTTCAAATTCATTGCTGATGAAGACTCGCTGCACATAAAGGTTCAGATGAGCCTTTGGCTCATTACTCATCATCATGTCGAACGGCTTCTTTTCCGGAATGAACAGCAGCGCCTTAAACTCGATCGCGCCTTCCGCATTGTAGTGGATCACTTCTGCCGGATCGCTGAAATCGTGCGAGATGTGTTTATAGAACTCGCTGTACTCCTCCGTCGTGATCTCGCTCTTATTGCGCAGCCAGATCGCCTTGCGGGTATTGAGTACGTCTTCTTTGGCTTTCTCCTCGCCGCTCTCTTCGTCTTTTTCCGTGGAGAGCATAACCACCGGGTGCTCCACAAAATCGGAGAATTTTTTCACCAGCGAGTGCAGGCGGTATTCTTCCAGATATTCTGCCGCGTCCTCTTTCAAGTGCAGCGTCACCGATGTTCCGCGCGTTGTACGCGTGCCTTCAGAAACCGTAAAGGAGCCGGTTCCTTCCGAACTCCAGCAGGATGCTTCTTTACCATGCATCCGCGACTCGACCGTCACACGATCGGCCACCATAAACGAAGAATAGAAACCGACGCCGAACTGGCCGATCAGCTCCGGGTTATCCTTCGCACCCGACTCCTGCAGGCGGGCCAGAAACGCCTTCGTGCCGGAATGGGCAATCGTGCCGAGGTGCTGAATCAGCGCCGCTTCGTCCATCCCGATCCCGTTATCGGAAACCGTCAGCGTTTTAGCCTCCTTATCCGCCGACAGCGTAATCTTCCAGTCGTTGTCCCCGTCGAGCAGTGCGGTATCGGTCAGTGATTCAAACCGGATTTTATCAATCGCATCGCAGGCGTTGCTGATCAGCTCGCGCAGAAACACCTCGCGGTGCGAATAAAGCGAATGAGTAATCAGATGCAGCAGCTGGGACAGCTCGGTTTTAAACTCCATGGTTTTTTCAGACATTTTACAGGTTCTCCTTTTAAACGGATTAAATCGAAAGCTCCGCAGAATAGAGAAACCGCCCGCCGGACGAAAGAGTAAAAATCACGTGCCGAGGTGACCTCTCCGGGCGCGGCTACTCCGCCTGCATAAAGGCGCGCACCACGCGGATCTCGGCATACGTCACGGTATTGCCGGACGCGTCAAGAATCGCCTTCAACGAGCCGGCGGCGGTGCGGGCGAAAAGCGCCTCAATCTGGATTCGTTTGGCGGGGTCCAGCAGCGTATCGACATCCAGCCCGCCGCCCTGCCCGTCAGCGAGCAGTTTTTCGATGTGCTGACTGATGGTTCCGTCGGAAAGCCCGCGCATCTGAGCAATGGCATCAAGCGAAAGTCCCTGACGGGCCAGCTTCAGCGTTTCCTGAGCGGTCTGGCCGTTTTTCTTTTTGCGGCTCTTTTTGACCGTAACCGGAATCTGCAAAACCGAGCGCTGCTGTGCCTCTTCGGGATGCACAAATTTATACATCTCGATCATCGTCATAAAATTGTCACCGTATTTTTCCAGCTTAGCGTCGCCGACCCCGGTGATGCCTGCCATCTGTTCGGGCGTATCCGGAAAATAGGTCGCCATTTCCCGCAGTGTGCTGTCGGAGAAAATGACAAACGGCGGGACGCCTTCGAGCTGTGCCAGCCGCTGCCGCTCCGTACGCAGCTGCATAAAGAGCTTGATTGAATAATCGCCGGTAAATCCGGCGAGGTCGGCCCGCTTGACCTCTTTCTGCCGGATCACCTCAAACGTCTTCTTCCCGAGCAGAATCTGCTGTCCTTTCGGCGTCAGCTCCAGCGCGGAATAGTTGTCCGCATTCTGAAGGATGCAGTCCTGCGCCAGCAGATCGTCAATCACCCGCCGCCAGTATTTTTTATCGGCATCTTTACCGGCACCGTAGGTCTTGAGCTGATCGTGCCCGAGCTGGCGGATTTTCTCTGTCTTCGCGCCGACGACAACATCGGCGATATGCACCGCGCCGAATTTCTGGCCGGTACGGTAAATCGCCGACATGATTTTCTGTGCCGAAACCGTCGCATCCACCCGCTCCACATCGCCCATGCAGACATCGCAGGTGCGGCAGTTTTCGTTTCCGTAGGTTTCACCGAAATAGCCCAGCAGGCTTTTCCGGCGGCAGGCATTCGTCTCGGCATAGCGCACCATTTGAAACAGCTGCTGCTCTGCAATCTTCCGTTCATTCGGGTCTTCGGTCTGCTCAATAAAATAACGAAGCCGCACCATATCGCTGCGATTAAAAAACAGGCGGCAGTGCGCCGGCTCGCCGTCGCGGCCGGCGCGGCCGGTTTCCTGATAATAGCCTTCCATATTTTTCGGAAGGTCGCCGTGCAGCACAAAACGCACATTGGACTTATCGATCCCCATGCCGAACGCAATGGTCGCCACCACCACGTCCACCTCGTCGCGGTTAAACTGATCCTGATTTTCTTTGCGCTGCTTCGGCGTCAGCCCGGCATGATAGGCCAGCGCCCGGACGCCCTGCTCCTGCAGAAACTCAACCGTGGACTCCACGCTCTTGCGCGTCATGCGGTAAATGATTCCGGACTCGCCCTTGTGCTCCCGCAAAAAATGCAGCAGTTGCAAATCGAGATTTTCCTTCGGCACCACCTGATAGAACAGATTCGGCCGGTCAAACGAAGCGCGCGTCAGATGCGGGTTGCGCAATCCGAGCTTCGACAGAATATCCTTCGCAACCTGATGCGTCGCCGTCGCGGTAAAGGCCGCCACGGTTGCCGACGGGAACTCCGGGATAATTTTCGCCAGCAACAGATAATCCGGACGGAAATCGTGACCCCACTCCGAAATACAATGCGCCTCGTCGATCGCAAAAAACACAACCTTCGCCGTCTTAAGCGTCGCCATAAACTCCGGCATCGCGAAGCGTTCCGGCGAAACATACAACAAATCCAGCTCGCCCTGCGCCAGCTGACGAAATACGCGCCCCCGGTCGGCCGCCGAAAGGGAGCTGTTCAGAAACTCGGCCCGCAACCCGTTGACCTGCGCCGCATCCACCTGATCCTTCATCAGCGAAATCAACGGACTGATCACCACGCACAATCCGTCGAGGATGTACGCCGGAAGCTGATAACAGAGCGACTTGCCGCCGCCGGTCGGCATCACGGCGAACACATCGCGACCGGACAGGATCGTCGCAACGATGGCCTCCTGATTCGGCCGAAAGCTCCGGAAACCGAAAACCTGATGCAGCGTATCGTGAAGTTTCGTCGTTGAATCGTTCTCGTTCATGTTCCGCCGACCTTAGCGGCAAACCGCCGTGAAGGAACGTGGATTTTTCCAATGTTTGGAAACTTTTCTTCCAGATATTGGAACCGAAAGCCCAAAGCCTATGGCCTAAAGCCTTCCCCTAAACCAACTTGGTGCCGTCATTTTCAAACGTGATGAGGCGTTTTTTATAGAGCGTGCCGATGGCCATTTTATAGCTTTTTTTACTGACGCCAAACAAACGGTAGATTTCTTCCGGCGGATTTTTGTCTGTAATCGGCATAAAGCCGCCCTGCGATTTGAGATATTCCAGAATAACGTCGGTCAGCGCTTTGACTTTTCCAAAGCCGGGTTTTTGCAGACAGAGATCGAGCTTGCCGTCGGGCCGAACCTGTTTGATGTAGCCTTCGATTTTCTGTCCCATCTCCAACGGCGTGAAAACCACGTTATAAAACAGAATGCCCCAGTGCCGCCCGTTGACAATGGCCTTAAAGCCGAGATCGGTTTTGGTGCAGATCAACAGCTGAACCTTTTCCGCCAGCTTGTAATTGGCGGGTGTAAGATCGAGAAATTTATCGAGCTTAGACGAGGCGGCAATGCGTCCGCTGGTTTCATCAAGATAGATTCGCACGACATAAGTCCGCCCTTCCTGCATCTCGATCTTCTGCTCGCGGAACGGCACGAATAGATCTTTGGGCAGCCCCCAGGACAGAAACGCGCCGATGCGGGTGACGGCCGCCACGCGCAAAGCGGCGAATTCGCCGACCATGGCGTACGGACGGAGATTGGTTGCGATCAGCCGCTCTTCGGAATCAAGCATCAGGAAAACCTCCACCCCATCGCCGGGGTTCCCTGCATTGGACACATAGCGGTTCGGCATCAGGATTTCGCCAAGGTTTGCGCCGTCGAGCACGAGGCCGCCTGCGGTTGTCCGCACGATTTCCAGCCGGTTGATTTTTCCGATTTCAGCCATTCAAATTCTCTTTGGGTTAATACGTGAAGCGCACGGTACGTTATTTTCAGGATTATTGGGAAGATTATCCCGCACAAAGACGATGTGCGGATACAAGCGGTCTGTTTTATTTCTGCTTTTTATCGGTCAGCTTCTCCTCAATCTGGCGGAAAAAGACCAGCATTCGCTCACCCATACGCATAAAGTCGCGGGATAACCCCTGCAATTCATCGCGGCTTTGAATCGTCTCCAGTTCGTTCATGCGCTGTCTGACTTTCTGCCGGCTTTCCCATGAGTCTTCAAACCGCCCCTGTTCACTGAGCTGGATGTAGTCAACGAAACTCAATGAGGCGTTCCTCAGCTTCTTAATCGGCCGGGCAAACCAGTAGGTCGCCAGCAGGTAGCTGATCACCGCAATCAGCAAGGTTGCGATAACGCCCCAGACGGTCAATTGGCGAAGCACTTCCCGAACCGGCATCATGGCTTCGTTTAAATCACGGAAAACAACGACATACAGTTCGCCGGTATCTTTAAGCTCCTCACCGGAGGCGGTGGATCCGCTCATGATCTGTATCGGAACCACAGCCGCCAGCGACAAGTTCCCCGGAGTCAGCTCAACAGTCCCCCGATGCTCGGGCGCCGTCAGTAATTTTCGGAGGATTGCTTCCGGGAACGGAGAAACCTCCGGCGTGTCCCCTGAATGAATATGCACAAATACCCGCCCGTCCGAAAAAACGATATCCCGAAGAATCGCTTTATCCCACGGCCTCGGCGCGGTCTGTCGCAGAAAACGGGTTGCGTTCAGGCTGGCCTTCAGCACACCAAGGAAGCTGTTCGGATTTCCGGAACGATAAACCGGGACGACCATATCGATGGTGGGTATCCCGGCACTCTGTTCGTACAAGAGTCCGTTGATAAATCCGTCCTCGGCCGGAAGAGTTGACGCCGTTGTCCACCAGACTTCATCCGCCTGCCAGTAGTCTGTCGTCGGATTGGTCGCCCCGATCAGCCGTCCGTACCGATCCGTCACCATGATTTCAGCGAACGCCGGGTTGACCTGCTGAAAAGCTCTGAGGGAATCTGAAAGCGCATTTGACAAAATCGTTCGCTGCACCCCTTTGGTTGCCGAAGAGCTCGGCCACGTTGACTCCACCTTCTGAATGTCATCCAGACTGAACGGAGAAACCGGAACTGCGGCGGCCAGAGAGGACATTGGGCTCAACGCGACCCAGTTTGAAACCTGCTCAAATTTCTGCCGGATCCCGTCCTGAAGCGTGCCCGCCAGCTCCTCGGCAATCATCAGATAAATAATTCCCTGCTGCTGCTGATAATACAACCTGCCAAAATGCCTGACGTAGAAAACACCCAGAAGCAACGGAACAACCAGTGCCGCCGAAACAAAGCTAACCAGTTTGGCCTGAATCCTCATACTGACTCCATACGCTTCAGTCTTTTGCCGCCTGCGACTTAAGGATAACACGCCAGAGTCATTTGTACACCCGCTTTTTGAAAACGAGGGGGTTGTTACAGGGGAGAAATTCCCGAAAATAATCAGGCCAGACGATCGGCCTCTTCAAGCCATTTGGCTTCGAGACTATTCAGCTTCTTCGTAACCTCGGCGAGATGGATGTTGAGTGTGCTGTAGTCGAGATCCGGATTGCCGCTTCCTAACTGGTCATAAAGAGCCCGCTGCTCGACGTGCAGTTTTTCCATATCCGCCTCCATCTTGCGCAACACCTTCTGTGCCTCGCGCTCCTTGGCTCTTGCCTTGCGGGCGGCCTGTGGATTGAGGTTGGAGCCTTGAGGTTCCAGACGTTGGACGTTCGACCTTGGACTTTCGACCGCTTCCTGTTTTGCGGTTTTCTCAAGATAGTAATCATAGTTTCCGGGCCAGCTGGTCACGGAACCATCGGCGACGGAAATAATGTGATCCGCCGCACCGCGCACGAAAGCGACGTCATGGCTGACAAAACAGACGGTTCCCTGATATTCCTTAATCGCCTTTTCAAGCGCCTCGCGTCCGTGAATGTCTAGGTTGGTCGTCGGCTCGTCGAGCAGCAAGAAGTTGGGCGGATTAATAAAAATACGGGCGAAGGCCAGCCGGATCTTCTCGCCGCCGCTCAACACGCCGGACGGTTTATTGACCGCGTCGCCGCCGAAGCCGAACGAACCCAGCAGTCCGCGCACTTCGCGCTCCTGCACCGCCGAATTGGCGTTGCGAACAATGGTCATCAGAGACTGGTCGGGCGGCATGGTTTCGGCGAAGTCCTGAGACTGATAGCCCAGCACCACTTTATGCCCTTCCCGGCGCGTTCCCGACTGCGGCGTCAGCGCGCCGGCCAGAACCCGCAGCAGCGTGGTTTTCCCCATACCATTAAAGCCGACCAGCGCGATCTTCTGTCCGTGGCCGATCTCCAGATTCACGTCGCGCAAAATCTGGCGCTTTCCGTCGTAAGAAAAATTCATGTTTTCGACCGACATGATATGCGCGCCGCAGTGCGGCGGCGGCGGAATCCGCAGTTTGGAAAAATTCGGCGGAGCAACGGGCGCTTTCACGGCCTCAATCTTTTCGAGCATTTTAATGCGGCTTTGCACCTGCGCGGCCTTGGTCGCCTGTGCCCGAAAACGGTTAATAAAGCTCTCCAGATGCTCTTTCTGCTCCGTGTAATTGCGGTAGGCCGCCGCCTGCTGCAGGTGGCGCTGCTCTCTTTCCTTAATATAATACGTGTAGCCGCCGGAATATTTGGTCACCGTGCCGCCGCTGATCTCCAGCGTGCGGTCGGTCAGCGACTCCAGCAGGTAGCGGTCATGGGAAATCAACAGCATCGTCCCCTCGAAACCGCGCAGAAAGCGCTGAAGCCATTCGACGGCCGGCAGGTCGAGATAGTTGGACGGTTCGTCAAGAAGCAGAATGTCAGGCCGCGCAATCAGCGTGCGCACCAGCTCGGCACGCATCTGCCAGCCGCCACTGAACGAGCGGAACGGATTGGCGAAGTCGATTTCCTTAAAGCCGAGTCCGCTCAGCGCCGCCTCGGCGCGCGCCTTCAGGTCGTAACCGCCCAAATGTTCAAACTCGTGCTGCAAATCGCCAAGCCGGTGAAGCATCCGCTCCTGCTCCGCGCCCGTCGCCGTCAGCAGGTCGTGCTCAATCTCATGGATTTCCGCCACCATCGGCTTCAGTTCCGGAATAGCGTTCACGGTGTAGTCGAGCAAGCAACCGTCCTGCGCATGGGCATGCAACTGCTGATGCAAATGCCCGACCCGGACATTCTTCGGCAACGTAATATCGCCGCTGTCCGCCGACTGCTCGCCGGTCAGCAGGCTGAAAATCGTACTCTTGCCCGCGCCGTTCGGACCGACCACGCCGACGTGCTCGCCCGCATTAATGCGGAACGACACCTTGTCCAGCACCTCCTGCGTGCCGAACCGCTTGCTGATATTGATGAAATCAATCATAGGAAGACTGGAATGTTGGAATAATGGATTGATGGATTATTGAGCCGGACAGACTGCATTCATTTCATGATTCTGGCAATTCGGGATTTTATGGATTTTCCGCCCGACACGAAGTCGAGAGAGGCTGGCGCCATTGCGACGATAGCGAAGCGACAAGCATTGGAAGCTGTCTTTGTAGGGCAAGGTCCGTGACCCCGCCGAAACTCCGCGATCACGGATCGCGGCTACAATTCTGCCAACACCGGCAATCAACGCGCCAGAGCCGCAGATTTTTCCAAACATTGGAAAAAAATCTTCCAAGGTTTGGAAACCGAACCCTGAACGTTTAACTCTGAACCCCGAACTCTCTAAAGCGTATCCAGCGGGCTTTGAACGGCGTTGAGGTCTTTTCCACCCTTGCCGCCCCGTACGAAAATACGCCCCTGACCAAAATCGAGATCCTGAATGCGCAAACGCAGGCACTCTGAGATCCGCAGACCGCAACCGTACAGCAGCTTGACCGCCAACTGATGCGGCCCCGACATTGCATTGAGCAACCGGCTCGTCTCCTCCCGTGTCAGCACCACCGGCATCT